>JAURXW010000410.1 GCA_030654205.1 Bacteriovorax sp. | reverse complement strand
GAACATAACGATTATCAAATTCACGTGGGTCAGCAATAAGCATATTTTTATTAAAATACCCTTCTCCTGTAAGAGAAAATAATGAAGATCTTCCTTCAAGAAAGCCTCCTCCTCCAATTTCAGTTCCACTTGTTTTCTTTTTTGTAAAAAAATCTAAATCTCTAACAGAATCTAAATCTGAACTATTTGTATAGTAAAAATGATTATTGAAATTGTGGTTTTGAATAGAATGAAATTCAAAATCTGAAAAATGTCGATAGAAATGCTCTCCACTTTTATCTAAATTGTTCTTAAAAGGTCGGTACACACTATCATTAAGTTGTAGTGAATTAATTTCAACCCAAGTTTTTTCTTTAAAATTTTGACGATACTGGAACTCTCCGCCAAGTCCCCTATTACCAAAGGTAGAAGGAGTCAGTGTCATATCTTTATTGTCACTTATCGCCCAAAAAAATGGTTGTTGATAGCGAAAACCTTCTTTTGCACTATAACCGATCAAGGGAAATAAAAGACCAGATTCACGCTTTTGTTTAATAGGAAAAACAATATAGGGAAAATACATGGCAACTACGCCATTTATCTTCACATACGCATGTTTAATTTTTACATAATTACCCAATTCAATTGTTACATTTTTACCAAAGACACTCCACGATTCTGGGCAATCACGACAAGTTGTATATTCTGCTTCTTCTGCGTAAATAACTTCAGGCGAATTCTGTAAAATCTTTTTTCCTGTAACTACAAAATTTTCTGATAAAACACGAGCATTATCCAAATCTATTTGACGAGTAATAAAATTATATTTTAACTTAGTCCCGTACAAGGTCATTTCCGGCGCAATATAACGAACATTGCCGATAATTTCAGCATCTCCTGTCGTAAAATTTATTTTAGCTTTTTCGCCATAGATTGAGTTTTTCAAGTGAGTGATAACTACATTACCAACTGCTTCAAACTCATTTTCACTAGATTTTCGAAATGCTTTATCAGATAAAATATTTATCTTTTGACCTAAATTAAACTCAAAGGTTTCTCTTGCGAGCAAAGAAGTCGAAATAAATATAGAAAAAAATAAACTAAGGTAAAGAACAAAGATAGCGCTGAACTTCACCAATAAAATAGTAAGAGCCGCAGACCACAATTTTCTGATTTTTTGATTTATTAAGATCAGTTTTCCAATCGGTGACAAAATCTAACAGTCCCTTGTTAATTTTGTTATTCTTATAAACTTCTAAAAGCTGCTCGTTTCCCAATGCTTTGGGATGCTCAAAACTAGCGAGTCCCAATCTTGCCTTATTTCCAAAACAATCAACTAAAGATTTGAGCATTACCTCAACTTCGTTTATTGGCCGTTTTGAAAAACTTATCAATAAATAATCTGGCTTCAAGTATGATTTTGGTGCAGAAAAAAGCTCCAGCATTCGCCTCATGCCATCAATATTATGTGCACCTATAAAGATAAGGGTATTTCCATTAAAAGTCATCTCCTCTCTTCGACCTTTAAAAATTGGAATACCACCAGCTTGGTTCCAAAATTTTTGTGGTTTCAGGTATTGAAAAAGGGCCCTGGCCATATCTTGATTATCCTCAAAATAGCTTTGATTCTTTTTTGTTGGCAAAGCATGCCACAATACGTCCTTTTGCTGGCAATATTGCCCTGTTAAAGCATTTAAGTAATCCAATTTAAAATTGGTAAATAGAGGCCGCTGAGCTCTTGCAACTGCAATCTTCTCGCTTAAAATCAGATCAAAGCGATTTCCAAGAATTGCCTGATGATCTCTTGAAATGGAAGTTATACATGTGCAGTCAGCATCAAAATGATTAACAGCATCTAGTCTTCCACCAAGCCCGACTTCTAATACAAGATGATCAATTTTTTCTTTGAAGCTTAAGCGTAAAAATACTAAAAATAAAAATTCATAAAAAGAAACCTGAAGACCCTGATGCTCAAGCTGTAAATATTTATGAGCTGCATAGAGCTCATCTCTCAGCTCTTGATAAGTTATATCGCCCGAGTGCCCTTTAGATTTAAAATGAAACCGCTCGCGCAAACTTAAAATATGAGGAGAAGTCCATAAGGCGACCTTATCACCTACCGAGGCCAATAAATGAGTAAGTGTATGTGCCGTTTGCCCTTTTCCATTTGTACCAGCAATTATTGAAACCTTCACATTCTCATATTTAACTTTATCTAAAAAGGTTAAATACAAGGCCCTAGTGCGATCAAGACCTGGGGTAAAAACCTCATGCCCATAATGCTTTTGGATAAAGTCCAAAAGCTCAAACTCTATTTGTTGATTAAACTCATTTAACATAATCCCATTTGGCCATTATTTTTGGCAGTTGAAAAGTATCAATTTTCAAATACCTGCGTCTATCACTCAAGATTTCTTAGAATCAACCGAATAACAGACTGGATACTTAGGTTTTTAATGGAGAATAGGGTTATGAAAATTTTTAAAATGCTCATTTGCGTTTTACTCTTGGCAAGCACGTCTTCCCAGGCCGCTTCATTGACGACTAAAAATAATTCTTCTAAAGCAAAATGCTCACCAGAAGAAATTTTAAAATTTAAGAATGAGTATATCAAATTGCAAAATATGCTTAAATACGATGCCAAAACTCTGGATGTAAAATTAAATAAAAATGGCAAGGCCATCGCTGATCAAAACAAATCTAATTCGGATAACAACTTTGCCGAACAAACAGAAAAAGCTCTTTATGCACAATACGAGCTCGCCTTGTCAAAAGTTGGAAAAATTTATCAGCACTTAAATAAAGCAGAGGGACTAAGTGAAAGTGATAACAAATTTAAAATAGACCATCCAGAAGTGACTAATTTTT
>JAURXW010000391.1 GCA_030654205.1 Bacteriovorax sp. | reverse complement strand
AAGGAGATACTCATGGCTAAGGAAAAATTCGACCGTACGAAACCTCACGTTAACATCGGAACTATTGGTCACGTAGATCATGGTAAAACGACATTGACAGCAGCAATCACAATGACAATGGCAAAGATCCATGGTGGAGCGGCGAAATCTTATGCAGATATCGACTCAGCACCAGAAGAAAAAGCACGTGGTATTACTATCAATACAGCTCACGTAGAATATGAAACAGCAGCTCGTCATTACGCTCACGTAGACTGTCCAGGTCACGCTGACTATGTAAAAAACATGATAACCGGTGCCGCTCAAATGGACGGTGGTATTCTTGTGTGTTCAGCAGCAGACGGACCTATGCCACAAACTAGAGAGCATATTCTTCTTGCTCGTCAGGTTGGAGTACCAGCACTAGTTGTTTTCTTGAACAAAGTAGACATGGTGGATGACGCTGAACTTTTAGAACTAGTTGAAATGGAAATGAGAGAACTTCTTTCTTCTTACCAATTTCCAGGCGACGTAATTCCTTTCATTGCAGGATCTGCATTGGCAGCGGTTGAAGGAAGAAATCCAGAAATCGGTGAATCAAAAATTATCGCATTAATGGACGCAGTAGACGCTTACATTCCAACACCACTGCGTGACGTTGATAAACCTTTCCTAATGCCAGTAGAAGACGTTTTCTCGATCTCAGGACGAGGAACGGTTGTAACTGGACGTATTGAACGTGGGATCATCAAAGTTAACGAAGAAATCGAAATCGTTGGAATCCGAGATGTACAAAAAACGATCGTTACGGGAATTGAAATGTTCCGCAAGCTTCTTGACCAAGGTCAAGCGGGCGATAACGCAGGACTTTTACTTCGTGGAACAAAAAGAGAAGATATAGAACGTGGTCAGTGTTTAATTAAGCCAGGCTCAGTTAAGCCTCATGCTAAGTTCACAGGCGAAGTGTATATCCTTACAAAAGAGGAAGGTGGACGTCATACTCCAATATTCAAAGGATACCGTCCTCAATTCTACTTTAGAACAACAGACGTTACAGGTTCAATTGAATTGAACGCTGGCGTAGAAATGGTAATGCCTGGTGACAATACAACTTTCAAAGTTGAATTGATTTCTAAGATTGCTATGGAAAAGTCACTTCGTTTCGCAATCCGTGAAGGCGGAAGAACGATTGGTGCTGGTACTGTTGCTGAAATTTTAGATTAATATTGAAAAAAGAGTACACGGTCCTTGACAAAGGGCCGCATACCAAATAAAAAGTCAAACAACTATAAATAAGGATCGACAAATATTATGAAAGCTACAAGACTAAGAATTAAGTTGCGTGCATACGATCACAAGCTACTAGACACTTCGGTAAACGAAATTGTTCAAACAGCTAAAGAAACAGGGGCAAGAGTAGCAGGACCAATTCCTCTACCTACAGAAATTAATAAATTTACAGTTCTTCGATCACCTCACATTGATAAAAAATCAAGAGAGCAGTTTGAAATGAGAACACATAAACGTTTGGTTGATATTATTGAACCAACTCAACAGACGATTGATCAATTAATGAAGCTTGATTTATCATCTGGGGTTGACGTAGAGATTAAGTACTAGTAAAACAGTTAAACTTTTGAAGCTATAAAATAATAATAACCATGTACGCATCCCTTAGAGTAGGGTGATGCTGTGGAGGTAAGATGTCTGAAACAAAGATCGCTCTAAACGCCGTATTTGGCGTAAAAGCAGGTATGACTAGAGTATTTGACGAAAACGGGAATCATGTTCCTGTAACAGTTATCAAAATTATTCCTAACTTAATCACGCAAGTTAAAACTACCGACAAGGATGGCTACAATGCATATCAAATCGGTTACGGCGAAAAACGTGAAGCATTGCTAAACAAGCCAAACAAAGGGATTCTTGCGAAAGCAGGTGTTTCTCAAAATGTTACACATTTTTCTGAAGTTAAAACAGATACAGTGGAAACTTCAAGCCTAGGTAAAGAAGTTGACTTTGAAGTTTTTGGGCCAGGAACTTATGTAGATGTTACTGGTGAATCTAAAGGGAAGGGTTTCGCTGGAGTAATGAAGCGATACAATTTTCGAGGTGGTCCCGCTTCTCACGGTTCACATTTTCACAGAAGGGTTGGATCAATTGGTAACAGAGCAACTCCAGGGCGCGTATTCAGAGGCAAGAAAATGCCAGGACATATGGGTGTTGATCAAAAAACAGTACAAAACATGGTTGTCTTTGAAATAAATCTTACTAAAGGTTACTTGCTCCTTAAAGGGTCAGTTCCAGGCGGAAAAAATGGATTTATCAAAATTGCGAAGGCTCTTAAGAAGTAATAGGTAGAGGTCTAAAATGACAGAATTAAATGTATTGAATAGTAAATTTGAAAACAAAGAAAAAATAAAAGTAGATTTTGATTTTTCACCAGAATCAATCAATGTGCCAGTTGTACACCAAGTAGTTAAAGCAACACTTGCCTCTAGAAGACAGGGTAATGCACATACAAAGAGTAAATCTGAAGTACGTGGTGGTGGTAAGAAGCCATTCAAGCAAAAAGGTACTGGTAATGCTCGTCAAGGGTCTACTCGGTCACCTTTAATGCCAGGCGGGGGGACAGTATTTGGCCCAAAGCATAGATCATTCGAACAGAAAGTTAATAAAAAAGTTGTCCTTAATGCTTTAAAGTCAGTATTGGTTGATAAGCAACTTGCTGGAAAGCTAATAATTGTTGATTTATTGGCATCTACAGGTAAGACAAAAGATATTTTTAATCTTCTAGCTTCTAAGAATTTATCAAATGCCCTAATTGTAACATTAGACTCAGCAAGTTTAGTCATTAGAGCAACAAAAAACCTTAGAACCGCAAAAGCACTTGGTGTTGACAATATGAGTGTTTATGAAGCTGTTAAGTATGAAAATTTAATTATTGAAAAGCAAGCTTTTGAAAAGCTAGCTAAAAAGTTGGTGTAATCATGGCTGCAATAAATGACGTAATAATAAAACCTCTTATAACTGAAAAAATTTCTGCAGACTCAGACGCTCACAATCGTTATGGTTTCGTAGTAAGTCTTAAGGCAAATAAGAATCAAATTAAAAATGCCGTTGAGTCTTTCTATGATGTGAAGGTTGTTGCAATCAGAACAGCAGTTATTCCTGGAAAAACAAAAAGAACTTCAAAATCTTCTAAGAAGCTTTCTTCATATAAGAAAGCACTTGTGCAGCTCGCACAAGGGCAGAAGATTGAGTTTTTTAAAGGTATATAATTTTTAAGAATTTTTAAGGATATTTATGGGAATTAAAAAATTTAAGCCAACGACTCCGACTCTAAGAAAAAAACA
>JAURXW010000415.1 GCA_030654205.1 Bacteriovorax sp. | reverse complement strand
CTTTTAGAAAGATGCCAAAAAAGTGAAATTATTTTAGAAGTTGAAACCGGTGTTGTCGGTGGCGAAGAAGATGGTGTGAATAACGAACACGCTCCAGCTGATAAACTTTATACGACACCTGAAGAAATGGTAGAAATTGCCCGTGCCTTAAGACCAATCGGCACATTTATGTACGCTGCCACTTTTGGAAATGTTCACGGTGTTTATAAGCCAGGAAATGTAAAACTTCGCCCAACTATACTAAAAGATGGCCAAGACGCCGTCAAAAAAGCCTTGGGGGAAGAGGCCCTCCACTATCTCGTTTTTCACGGGGGCTCTGGTTCTGAGCTTCATGAAATTCATGAGACACTCACCTACGGTGTGGTAAAGATGAATGTTGATACTGACACTCAGTATGCTTACACGAGACCAGTGGTTGATTTTTTCATGAAAAATTACGATAAAGTTTTAAAAATTGATGGCGAAGTTGGCTCTAAAAAGCACTACGATCCAAGAGAATGGCTAAAGGCCGCCGAAAAAGGTATGGCAGAAAGAATTGCCCATGCTTGTGATGATTTATTATCAACAGGAAAATCACTTCTTCAATAAATTGCACTCAATTACTTCCAACTACCTATAAATCAATTAAATAGCATTTCCCCTTTGAAAATAACTTCTTAGGGGAAACTTTGATTGAGAGAAATTCCAAAACATGTCACAATATATGGGATAGTTAGGAGTTCACAGCTTATGAAGTTATCCATATTTTTCTCATTAACACTTATTAGTTTTTTAAGTGAAGTTTTTCATTCGGTGGATGCGTATGCAGCTGAACGAACACTCGTTTTAATGGGCGGCGGAGGAGCACCTAAAAGTGAAAAGAGTACACAATTCGATAACATGCTTAATACTTTTGGAAAATACTTAGAAACCAATAAATGGAAAACGAGTATTAGTTTTAATGGTGGTCATTCTACAACTGAAACCATTCTCCAAATGACTCTACCAAATCCAGATACCACCACTTCATTTACTGAAAATAATTTTAATGCCTTGATTGCAAAATACGAAAACCAAATTAAAAATGGGGCCCTCAAACCCGGTGACGAAAACTATAAAGAAAGTATCAATAAAACAAAATTAAAATCTGGTGATCAATTAATGATAATAATTGATAGCCATGGTGCCATACAAGTTAAAAATCAATCGACCCATTCAATTGCAGTTGGAAATTCTTACGATCAAAGCGATCTCACTAACCTAAAAGACACAAAAACAGTTCCTTTGGATAAATTAGAAAACTTAACGAAGTTAGCAAAGGCCAATGGTATAAAATTAGCGATTTTAGATTTCAGTTGCCACTCTGGCGCAAGCCTGTCCCTGGCCAATGAAAATACTTGTGTTATTGCTTCATCGGGGCCTAAGCATTTTTCATATTCAGATTTTTCACCAAAATTTATTAGAAACATGGCCTCAGGAAAATCTCTTGAAGATGTTTTTTTAAAAACAAGAAAAGGGGCGACAGATATATCTTTTCCGATGATTTCAAGTGATGAGGGAAAGTTTATCAACAACGAAATTTATTCCACTATTACTCCCTATCTTTATTATTACAAAGATAAGGTAGAAAATAAGTTGGCCACTTATCTCTTAGACAATACTAGTGACCAAGCGCAATGTCTCAGAACAGTTCAGTATAATGAATTACAAAAAAAATTAGATAATATTTTGGCAATTAGCGCACTTAATATGGATGCCAGTATAGATGGAATTAGAAATTTAAAAAAGTTATTCGCTGAATATAAAGATGTGCAAGATGCTTATTTAAGTCAAATGCGCTCCACTGGAATGGGCGGGCTTGATCACTTAGAAACATTTATTGGAAATGCAATGTACAATGGATCACCTATCGGGCCCGATTCCTTAAAAGCTACCTGGAAGGAAATTTTAGAAACAGACTACGATGCACTGATAAATAAAGAATCTGAACAAGTAAAGCGTATTTCAGGCAATAGTTATACCAAATCACAGTTGCAGAGAAATATAGATATCAACATAAAAGCTCGAGCTAAGAAGGCAGAAATTCTATCAAAAAATCCAGGTCTTGCTAATTACCAACAAAAATTTCAGAACCAAATTGCAACAATGACTGAAACAGTGGCAATTGCTACAAAAATCGCAATTGAAGAAAAAAATCTCTATGATTTTATGTACCGCAATTTACAAAAAAATAAAAAGCCAACTGCAACCAAGAATCCTTGTAAAGACTTTGTACTCTAAATGGAAAATAAAATGAAATTGATATTAGGCTTTTTTATAATACTCTTAATTTCCCAAAATACTTTTGCCTGTGGCCAATATGGCGTAACAGCTAAAGTGATGATGAAAAATGGGTTTGCCGGATTAGTGATTTATCCAGGCACAAAATCTGAAATTAATTTACAACTCGAAGCAGGCGAATCATTGAAGCTTTCGGCCTATATTAATCGAACAATTAAAACATCTGTAATGATTGAAAAAGAAATGGATCATACTCTTGGGTCAGTTGCTTCCTTGGGTCCCATTGAAGTGGTTGCCCCCGATCCACTTGCCAATGACAAAGGAACTCGCTTTGAACTTTTGAAAAATATTGATTGTAAAAAATAACAAGATCTATTGGAAAATAAATGAAGTTTTTAATACTAATAATTTTAATTATAATAAGTTCGAGCAGTATTGCTCAAGTTAATCAATTTGGTGAATTTAAATCTTGTGGCGAATATGATGTTGCCGGAACTTTTAAAATCAATGAAGCAGAATCTCGAATTGAATATATTGTTTTTGCAGGCAGTAAATCTGAGCTAAGAATTAAATTGAAAAGAAATGATGAAGCAAAAAGTGCACCTTATATCAATACTCCTTCATTGATTAGGGCAATTTTCGTAAAACCTATTGATAAGCAAGCTGGGGAATTTGAAATTATAAGTGTAAAAGCAAGAATGCCCAATCCTATTTTAGGGGCAAGAGATTCTGGATTTGTATTAATAAAAAATAAAAAATGTCTTTAAAACTTTGGTGTATATGAATAAAAAAATTATTGTTTTCACTACCTTCTCTTTACTTGCAAATTTTAATGCAATTGCCGCCAATCAAATTCTTGTCCTTGGTGGTGGTGGAAATAGCGAAAAGGATGTCACGAAAACAATCTTTGATGAAAGCCTACAAAATCTTGGCAATTATTTGCAAAGTACAAAAAGTTGGGAAGAAACAATTTCTTTTAATCATGGACATGAAAAAACTGAGGATATTTTAAGCAAGTCATTTACCTCACCTAACATGGCCTTTACAAAAAAGTCTTACAACTCTCAAATTGATGCTTATAAATTAAAAATTTCAAACAGTGCTCCAGGTGAGCAGTTTCTTGTTTATATTGATACTCACGGGGCCCCCCCTGAAGCTTCAGATACGTCTCATCAAGTGGCCACCAATGATGGACTTACCAATATAGATAGAATAAAAGAATTAACTGAGTTGGCCAAAAGTAAAAATGTGAAACTTGCAATTGTCGATTTAAGCTGTTATTCGGGAAATACCCAAAAGCTTTCTGAAAAAGATAATTCTACTTGTTTTATTTCTTCCACTAGTTCTAATAATTATGCTTACGCTGACTTTGCACGAAACTTCACCAACAATTTAGCCAAAGGAAAAAACCTAGAAGATGTTTTTACCGATGCAATGGCCGCCACTTCCTCTCGAGGCTCGCCAATGATAAATACACCGGCCGGAAAGTATGTTTCAGAAAAAGAAGCTTTGATTGAATCAAGTTTATTATACAATCTAAATGATCCAATTAGCCCCTCATTAAATTTATTAACTAATTCGATGAAAGAATCAATTAAAAAAACTGGAGCTTGCACTCAATTTTCTCCTGACCAGGAATTTCTTGATCTCATCAATCAAGCAGAAAATATGTCGGTTAAAACTAGTCGATTTCTTATATGGGAATTCAAAAGTCAAAAAACTGTCGATTTCAGTGTCCTAAAAAAAGGCTTAAGTGATTATGCTGATTTTCAAAATGACCTAAAAAATAGTTATCTCGAACTAGAAAATCTCGAAAATAAAAGCGCCAAATATACATTTAATTTTCCAGATAAAACAAATGTAACCTATACTTCAAACGAATTATTAAATATTGATACGGTAGCATTTAATAAAATTTATCAACAACAAATTGAAGATGTTAAAAATGGCCCGGAACCAAAACTAACCGAGGCAGATATCAAATATAATGAAATATTTAAAAAAATTAAAAATAATCAAGATAAGACTGGAGTCAAAATAACAATTACAGAATCAGGCCCGTCTTATAAAGAATCAACTATTGCTTTTTATCGCAAATTTATGGACGAATATGACAAAATAAAAACGAAGCAGGATGAAATTAGCAAAAACACTGAACTAACAAGAATTCTTAGTGATATTAAAAGAAAAAGTGATAAGGCCTACGAACTATCGGGCACAATTGCCGCTGAGAAAAGTAAATTCTTAACGGCCCTATACAAGAGTACTCAAAGTAAACAAGAAGTTATGGCCGTAAAGAATCCGTGTCGTGATTTTATTTTATAGCTTTTAATTTTATGTAGAGCACTTTTTCAACCAAGGCAACAACATCACCTGTTTCATCGCGAACTTCAATAGTAAAAACAGGCTCTACTTTATTTTGAGATAATACATCCATTTTAATTTTTTCAATTTGCTCTGGCAAAAGCTCAAAGATGGCATGAACTCTACCTGTTCCCGGTTTTTTAAAACGTATTGAAGCAGCTTTGTCCCAAACAATATACTCACGTCCCAGAACTTGCATTAGCATCAACATATAAAAAGGGTCAGTCATCGAATAAAGTGATCCACCATAATGGGTATTAACGTAATTGCGATTCCAAAACCTAAGTTTCATGGAAACATCAACTCGCAAAAAATCTTTTGACATGAAATCAACATGAATGCCGGCCCCCAAAAGTGGAGGCCAGAAATTCATTAACTTTAGAAGCTTTGTTTTTCTATTAATCATATTATGCAAGAATCTTTGAAACAATTTCGAACACATTTTTTGATAAATGAGCTGTGCTTAAAATGCGCTCTAATTCAGGTTTCATCAAGCTCTTCAAGCTTGCTGGCAGTCGTTTTTAAACTTTATAAGTT
>JAURXW010000378.1 GCA_030654205.1 Bacteriovorax sp. | reverse complement strand
CTAAAACAATTTATTCAATTTTTGTTTTAGTCATTCAGATGAATTTAAAGCAGATTAAGTGCCAATCTTCTTACGCCGAAAGGGACAAATGTTTTAGTATTTATGGGACAAAAAAGGATTAGTTCATAGGACATTAAATATGATTATAAGTTTCTTCAATATTACTCATCGCTCTTATCTGAATTGCGTTTAAAGTTGATAAGTATATTTAAAAGCAATGCCTTTCAACCCTTCGGTTGGAGTAACCATCAAAGCAGATTTTTTTCTTCAACGGCCTTGGAGCTATTTGATATGGGAATTCCATAACTCATTCCAATCGTTGCTCCCGCGATTACATCATGCAAATAATGGTGATTGTCCTGCATTCTGCAAAATCCAACGTAACTTGCCATCACATAAGCGGGAACACCAATATACCAAAAGGATATTCAGAGGCAACAAAGAAAGCAAATGCAAATGCCGAGGTTGTATGGCCCGAAGGAAATGAACTTGTCTCTCCAGCATTTGGACGTTATAATTCTGTTACTAGGCTTGAATATAAAGTTGCCTTAATCATCCTAATGATTTTCTTTTAGAATCATCATTAAAATATAAATTTAATCCCATAAGCTAAACTGTAAAGAACATTTGGACGAACTTACTCTTTTTACATTAATTTGACTCTACCTTTGAGGCACTCAAAGCCGACACTGCATTTTGATTTAATTCGATATTAAAATCGGACATTATATCAACACTGGCACTTCCATTTTTTTCTTGAACTTCAAAATGATATAAAATTGAATTGGAAGATTGCTTGCTTGGTTTACCTTTTAACTTTGTGATCAAGTCTGAAGACATTCCCAAACTTATTCCATTTAGCGCCAATTTTGTTTTTATCAAAGATGTTTTTTCACAAATTTTACTTAAGCGGTAAGGATTGCTTGAGCTATGAATGGAAATTGAATTTATTATATGGGACTCTCCTCCCATTTCTCCAGACTCAAAAGCAATAATTGATCCATTAGAGCTTTTATAACACAAGAGACTAGTACTGCTTCCAGCATCCCCTTCCTTATAAATATCTTTGCTCTTAAATTTGGCCTGCACATCAAGCAGGGTTGATTTACCAATTGTAAATCCCATAATGCTTAATTCACTGTCAGATTGTTTTTTTGCAATAGCTTCAGATGGATTTTCTGCATAAGTAAAACTGGAAAACATAATGAAAAAAATGCATGTATAAGATTTCATATTTTTGCCTTTTATTTGTTATTTCATCACTGTTTCGGCAGATTTTTTTTGGATCTTAAAAAAAGAATATTAATTAGGAATTCTAATACTTGCCAAAAGTAATTTACTCGATGAGGTATGTGTTAATTGATTAGTTTTCTCGGCGAACAATCAGGTGCAAATGATTTAATTGATCGATTAAATGTAAAATAATTGGCACCCCTTCATTATTCACACCGAGGTCCTCTCTTAGCTCTGAAATTAAAATAATTCGAGCGATATCATCCTCATCAAACAATAATTTTTCCAGATCGTATGGAAGTATCCATTCATGATTAATAAACAATAAAATGTCACCGGTGCTAAGTCGACAACGATAAGCTGTTTCAGCTATCTCAAAAGTTATTAGTGCTCTCAAGATTCACCTCTTGGATTATAATCAAATGTTACTTTTAAATTTGCAATTGCGGCACTTAGTTCAGGAGTTATAATTTTAGGAAGTACTACTTTAAGTTTTACGATCTGATTGCCTACCTCGTGACCAATCTTCACTCCTTTGCCTTTTATGCGAAGCTTACTACCAGTACTAACACCGGCCGGAATCTTAAGCATTACCGATCCATACATAGTTTCAACTGCAATATCTGCCCCCAAAATACCTTCAATGAAGCTGATGCCCAATTCCATTTCAATGTCTAATCCTGTGCGGATCCAACCCTCTAGTGAATCAACCTGGATTTCAATTAAGGCATCACCGTGTCCATGTTCATCTGGGCCCTGAATTCCTTGAGCTTTAAATCGAAGTTTCGTTCCAGAATTTATACCAGCTGGAATTTTAATTTGAAGATTTTTACCATTAGGTAAAGTAATTACTTTTTCAGAACCAATGATTGATTCTTGAAAACTTATATTCATTTTATAATTTGTATCTCGAGCTGCCTTTGGTGCCTGCTGATTTCGATTTCGACCGAAGAGATCTTCAAAAAAATTTTCTCCACCAAATTGATTGCCAAAATTTTCGGCGTAACGCTCACTACGGGGGCCAGAATTACTTTGTCTTCGAGATTGCTCCTGATACTGCTTTTCATTGATTTCTCCGCTGTCGAATTTAGCTCGCGCTTCAGCAGTGCCAATTAAATCATTGGCATGTGAAATTTCTTTAAATTTTTCTTCAGCTTTTTTATTTCCAGGATTTAAATCAGGATGGTTTTTTTTTGCCAATTGACGGTAAGCTTTCTTTATTTCATCCAAAGTCGCCGTTTGGGAGACACCAAGAATTTCATACGGATTCAGCATTTTTATTATCCAGGCCAGAGTGTGTATTTAATTATCTTTGCACAAATCCTTGTCTATAAAAATGATAAATATCATTAAGCTTGGAAATTTTGCCTTTAACGAAAAATTATCTCTCCTATTCAAAACAAAGGAGATAAAGAATTTCTTTTCAATACTTTTATGATGAGACAAAATTACTCTTTTTAATTAACAGAGAACATTACTAATAAAACGGCAGGAAGGAGAAAACTCCTTCCTGCCGGAAAATTATTTATCAGTCTTTGCAATAACTGGCGTAGGCGTCTGAGTTGAAGGATTCCCTTCGTTTACGAAATCCTTTATTTCCTCTTTTTCAGTCGCCTTAGGAGTTGTTGCAGGCGTTGGGGCCAGTAAGGGTTTCTTGGGTTGCATTTGGACATTCTGCGTAGCTTTTACTTCTGATTTTTCATTCATAAATTTCTCCTTATTTATTTCATAAATAAAGACTAAAGTAACAAGTGAAGTTTATCTTGGGCGCTTGATGTATTTATTGTGTAGATCAATACACAATTAGTACACTCATCACTCATGCAATTTACTTAATTCACCATTAATATTCTATTAATCCCTCATGAGCCAAAAACTTATGTCAATCAGCAAACTAAATTTGCTGCCCACCAATTCAATTCAATATGCATGGAAGTATAATTATACTTTCATGCCATCTTATTTTTACATATAAAATTTAGGGGTCGCTTCTTTTATAACAGCACTAAAAGTCTCAATTAAAAAATCCTGATTTAAAGTGTTGCCATAGACGTAATATTGCTTAGAAGTTAATTGCTGTTGAACTTGCTTGATTTTTTTCTGGGTCATCACATTACCGGCCACTGTCTCAAAAACAAGCATATTAAAGGTGTATTCAAGATCAAGAATATTATCAACTTCTTTTACACGCAATATAAAGGACTCTACATGACTTAATTCTCTGGAACTCGGTGGATTCAATTTTATCTCCACCATTCCCTTTGAAAATTTAGTTTGTAATATTTTAAATCGGAGAAAGTTTTGAAAAATTTCTAATAATTGATTTATTACTAACTTTGGCTCGATCACAAGTTCAAGTTGTCCAGTGGCCCAAAGTTCCTCATTCGTTTTAAATACTAGAAAAAGGCTTTTATCTTTTTCAGTAATCTGACAATCTTCTGGAAGTACAAAATCCCAAACAAATTCTTTTTCTTCCAAAGCTTCAATCACAATTTTTTCACCGAGATTAATTTCGGCTAAAACTTCCCAGGCTTTTTTGTCTTTTATTTTAATTTTTTTAAAATAACCGAGTGCAAGTGAAAATGTTAAAACATTTAGCTCAATATTATCTGAACCGTGATTTTTAATCCTAAGGCAACCATTAATTTTGTCACCTTGACGCCATCTCTCGCCATTAGCAATTATACTATACTCAAGTGGCTTTAAAAAAATTGTTCCTTTCATAGTTAGCTATTAAATCAGATGATAATTAAAGTGTAAAAAATAATATTATTTATTGGCACACATATTGCGAGATGCTAATCTTTTTTAAATGTATTCAATTGCAAATCTTTGGGCCGTTTTACTAATTTTTTTAATTCCTTTCGGTGGTGGAATTCCAGCTGGCGTAATGCTGGCCCATAGCCGTGGCTTTCAATGGCCTGTAATGGCACTGCTTTATTTTATTTCGGATGTTATTTTAGCCTGCGCCTTTGAACCAGTGATGCTTCTTTTTATTAAATATGGAAAACGTTTCTCATTTTTCGCTCGCTTAAGTGAAGTCATGAAGCTGACCATTGCAAAAACAATTGAACATTATGGAAATAGCTCAGGAATATTTGCTCTAATTATGATTGCTTTCGGAGTGGACCCTATGACCGGCAGAGCGGTCGCAGTTGCGGCCGGACATGGTTTTCTCGTTGGCTGGATGATAGCCATTGCTGGAGATATGATTTATTTTACGCTCTTAATGGTCTCCACTCTTTGGCTAAAAAGCATAATTGGAGATGGGACATGGACCATGGTCATCATCTTTGCGATGATGATGGTTATTCCTAATTTTTTTCG
>JAURXW010000377.1 GCA_030654205.1 Bacteriovorax sp. | reverse complement strand
AGAAATGGTGCATGGATGACAAGTTTTCGAGGTCAAAAGATTATTGACGGCGTAAATATTAGACCTCATATCGCAATTGTTTGTAATTTTACAAAACCAACTGCAACAAAACCATCTCTTTTAGGTTTTGATGAAGTAACAACGCTTTTCCATGAATTTGGGCATGCACTCCATGGAATGCTTGCAAATACTCAATATGAAACATTATCTGGTACAAATGTCTTTTGGGATTTCGTAGAGCTTCCATCACAAATTTTAGAAAACTGGGCCTATGAAAAAGAATGTTTAGATTTATTTGCAGAACACTATGAGACTGGTGAAAAAATCCCAGCGGAACTTATTAAAAAAATCAAAGATTCGGCCTCTTTTTTAGAGGGAAGAGCAACTCTTAGACAATTAAGTTTTGCTTCGGTAGATATGGCCTGGCATGGAACTGATCCGGATAAAATTAATGACATAGAAGCTTTTGAAACAAGTATAATGGATAAAATGGATTTCCTTCCTTCCGTAAAGGGAACAAGTATCTCAACAGCATTTTCTCATATTTTTGCAGGTGGATATTCTGCAGGTTATTATTCTTATAAATGGGCCGAAGTTTTAGATGCTGATGCATTTGAGTTTTTTAAAGAAATGGGGATTTTTAATCGTGAAGTTGCCAGTAAGTTTAGAGATAATATTCTTTCACTTGGTGGAAGTCAGCATCCAATGAATTTATTTGTAGCCTTTAGAGGTAAGGAGCCAAATCCTGAAGCTCTGTTAAAACGTGCAGGATTGGTGAACTAATGTTGGTTTCATCAATACTTAAATGCATTTTATTAGCTAAAAGTCATGTTTTAGTTTTGGAACAACCAATTAATGAATACGCAATGGCCACAATAGAAACAACTTTTAATGAAGTTTTTTTTCAGGGAACTGTAGTCGAAGGAAAAATGAATTCAGTTATAATTCGTTATCCAAAACTACAAGTTGAAGCAATGGCGTATTCAACTAAAAATGATAACTTAAACGCTTTATCGACAAGACTAGACGCCAAGAGCGAACATGCCAGTATTGAATGTGATATTTCAGAACAAGCGATCAAATGAAAACGATACTTTTAAACGCAGTAAGCATTATTTTAGTGGCAAGTTGTTCATTTGGTACTTCTAAACACGAAGATATAAGTTTGCCATTAAATCTCCCAGTCACTCAACCGGTGAGTACAGTAGTAGTTCCACCGGTAATTGAAATAACAAATATTGATGAAGAATTTCAAAAAAGTTTAAAGCCAATATGGGTTAATTATTTCAAAGAAGACTACACCGACTCTAGATCCCTAGATATTTTTGTTGCCACCAATAGAAAATTTAAAAATAAAAATTTTGGATGTACTAATAATCAGTTTGGTGTGGACATTGATACTTCAGCACATTTTGGTATTTGTAAAATTAATGTTCCTAAAAATCACAGTACAGGGCAGGTGACATTAACTAGAGATAATCGTCAGTCCTCACACGATTTTTTTAAAATCCTGAACTCTAAGAGCTTGTCCGAACAAAGTATTATTGAAATATTAAAAAAAACAAAAAGAACGCCACTTGTTTTTGTTCATGGATTTAACGTTCGTTTTGAAGACGCTGTTCTAAGAGCAGCTCAAATTACTTACGATTTAAAATATCAAGGACCAGTAGTTTTATTTTCATGGCCTGCCGGAGCAGGGGATGGATTCTTTGATGATAAAATGATTACTAAAACCTATGAAAGTAATTTGAAAAACGCGAAAGGATCTATTGAATTTTTTAAGAGTTTTTTAAATAATTTAAAAACAAATGACTTAAAAATTAATTTGGTTGTGCATTCGATGGGACATCAAGTTATTCTTCCGGCCCTAAAGGAATTTTCTGAAGAGGAACCTGTAAAAGCCGTTATTAATGAGCTTATTTTAAATGCTCCTGATTTTGAAGCGAATGAATTTATAAAACTAATTGAAAATATAAAAGAAACCAGTAAACGGATAACACTCTATTGTTCTTACAATGATAAGGCGATGGTTGCTTCTGAAAGTTATAATAAAACAGAACGTCTTGGTGCTTGTACTTTTTCGGAAAATTTGGACACCATAAACGTAAGCTTAATTGATGCTCCCACAATGGGGCTTGGGCTTGGGCATAGTTATTATGCATCGAGAGCAATTTTAGGTGATGTCTTCCAGGTCCTATTAGGAATTGAAGCTGAAAAAAGAATGTTTATTCGTAAAAGTGAACCCAATAGTACTGAGAAGTTTTATCTAAGGCCTTAAGAAATTTAAAGTAGAATCCACATAGTATCAGCTTCACTTTTTTTAAGGGCCTTGATAATTCCACCAGTTTCCCATTTTTTTATTAATGAATCAGCGCCATGTTGAGATAATTGTAAAATATCAATTAACTGATTTTTTGAAAATGCAGGTGTCTTCTTTTTTAAATATTCTTGAAGCCCTTTTACTTTCAAAGATCTGGGAATAATCATTAAAGGCTTGGCTTCCCAGTTCAAAAAATATAGTCCATTTTCTTTTTTAATTTTTATTCCCAATCGAATAATGTTATTTATAATTTCTTCAGTTTCCCCAGCTGTGCGACCTAAAAAATCTGAAATATTAACTAAGTTTGCCCCTGTTAGCTGAGCAGCAATAAGGAAAGAAAGACAATTGATTTCACTAATAAGTAGAAATGCGAATTCACCTCTATCATTAATTAATCCCGAGTAAATATCTAAAAAACTTGTATCTTCAAGATCCAGGCTTTTATAAGAAGCGGGAGTTATAGTATCTCCAGAAATTAACCAGCAATCAAAAGTCTCCTCTTCTATAGGCCAATTTTCTTCCTGGTCTTTTTGTATTTGAGTTAATGCTCTAAGTTCGTTCTGGTAATAACTATTTCCCATAATTTTGGAGTAGATGGACTTGATTGGATATGTTCGAAGGAAGATACTAAATTTTTCATCATTCGGTAGAACTTTAAAATTATTCATCCAATAATAAACTTCAAAGAGTTCATTTAAGCTCGAGCTTTCAATAAAGAGCATAGCTGCTTGTGTAAGTTCTTTGCTATTCTTTTTATAATAACCAGTCAGGAAATGTAACCAGCCTAAGTAAAATGCAATTTCAGATTCTTCAATTGATTTTTTTAAATGATTACTTAAGAGATCGTAATCTTTATTATTGAAAGTATTTTGTTCGTATTTGCCTATTAAGGTAATAAGTTGAGCGAGTGCTTTATGCTTGGGAGATTTATCAATTTCATCCTGGATTTCTTCGGTAAGTGTTTTAGCCGATAGATGATCCCCGACTCGATGGAGATAATAAATAGACTCTAGGGCAATGTATAAATGACTTAGCTGGTTTGAATTTTTCATTAAACTCATTATAAATTATTTAAAATATAAAAATAGTAATTTCAATAAAATATATACTGAGTCCGACTAAAATAATTGGTTATGGAATAAAAATATTTATTCCATAAAGAAAATCTGCCGATATAAATTAAATGATTAAAACTTTAATTATCTTCATATTTATTTTATCAATATACAGACTATCAGCTGAGGATTCATTTGAAAAAATGTATGAGTTTTCTGAAAATGTTCGAGATGTTATTTTAGCCTCTCCGGCCGGAAACCCCATGCCTGAGCATCAGTTTCAATTGTCGACCGAACAATCCGATCAAGTAAAGGCCATTTCTTTTTGGGATGACTCTCTGAGAGAGCATTTAGAAATTTCTCAAACTAACCACGATTGCAACAAAAATACGCCTCTAAAATTAGAAGGACGTGTAGCCAAAAGAGATTTTCAAATAAAAGCTCTTGTACTTAGTAGTGATACAAAGTTTGAACAGAATGCTCTCGGGCGATTCATGAGTGATGATTACATCAGTTATATGGGGCAATTGTACCAATCAGGAAACTTTAAATCCTGGGAAATTTACTCTATAGATTCTTTAGTTCAAAAATATAAAATTGTTAATCCTAAAATAAATTTTGATAAATTAAAATTTATTGAAAAAGAAAAAAAATTGAACGAATTTGCAGGAAATTTTCTTGGAAAAAACCTTCCTACCGGGCTGCTAATGAAAGAGCTCGCTTTTCAAGAAATGATTAAAAATTCAACGGATTGGAAAATAATTGTTACTGATGCTAAAAATGTACTTTCGAGTCAGCAGAAAATTGAACTCGTTTCAAAGCTCGGTGGCTATTTTGGCAATAACTATAATTACGCTAGAGCGCAGGCCGGTTTAAAGGTGAGTGGTGAGTACGTAAATATGGAGCAGTTGCTTAATTCAGTGAAAAATGGAAATCCCGGTGGGATTTGTCGAGATATTGCTTTGGCACAGGCCCAGCTATTAAAAGAATTAGGATTTGTTCAAAATTATGTTGTGGCCTATAAAACTTTAAGTGATTCACATGCAACAGTTGTTACTGTCGATCCTGTTACTGGGAAAATAATTAAATTTAATTACAACGAAACTAATGAAAGCCAAAAGGGATCTGGAGCACAAGTACTTACTCAAGATACATCACTTCCAGATCATGGGCTAGGCTTTAGGATTTATGATACAAATGGTAAACCCGTAACTCGTGTATCATCCGAATTATCTCAAATGCTAAAAGAAGCAACAGAGAGCAACAGCGATCGAGAATTTACACCTCGGAATTTTAGTTTAATTAATGTTGGTTTTAAAACTCCTGTTGCGGATGGAAGCCTTTTTAGCGGTAAAACCTCTTCTGGTGAAACGCTGTACGGAGTATCACTTTTTAAAAATGGAGCAGCAAACGATTATTTATCTTTAGGAGCAGGAGCATCTGTTTCAAAGCTTACAGGTAATCGAAGCACCATAAAAATTGATCAAGACAATCTGTATCTGAACGCTAATATCGCTCTAACATCGCCAAGTATAAATCTTGGAAAAATTGAAAGTAAAATTTTTGCAAATGTTGCGACGGAACTTTTAATTTCAAATAATAAAGAATCAAGTCTTTCAAGTAATCGAATAACTGAAGCTAAAAAAGAAATAGATTCAAGCGCAAATATATCTCTAGGCGTGCAAAATAATTTTAAGTCATCAGACGGAAAAACAGAAATCGAGAATAAGGTCTATGCGAGTTTTTATCCTGAATGGGAACATGTTGCTAAATTAAACCAAAGAGTTGCTGCTCTTGACACTGTTGTTGTTAAAACAGGTGTCACGAAAAAAATAGACGATGATACACGGGCCCTAGTTGATGCAGCTATTGTATTGAAAAATTATGGCTCAAGTTTAGTTATTAAAGCTGCTTTAGAAGACGAAAAAAAAGGAGCTAGGTACATCGCTGGAGCTTCCGTACCTGTTTCTAAAAATATGCCAACTTTTCTACCAGGTGGGGAGAAAAGAGCATTTGTTGGAGTGGATAAAAAAATTGGGAAAACTATATTTTCAATCTTGTATGAAAGAAATTTTGATAATAATTCAAATAATATAATGCTAAAAGGAGAAGCAAAGTTTTAAATCATGGCGAAGATTTTAAATCTTTTGCGACTTGTAGCAGATAGACTTCTTTCACATCGTGTTTTAA
>JAURXW010000375.1 GCA_030654205.1 Bacteriovorax sp. | reverse complement strand
ATAAAACGATATTTTTTAAAAGAAGGGAATCCTGATGGATTGGATTTAAAGCTTCCAAATTCATTGCTAATGATTTCAGATATCAGTCAGCTTTTTTTAATGGCCACTGATGATAATATACAAAAAAAAGAAGACAAGTTATGGGCAGAAATTATTTTAAAAGTAATGCACACAATTGTTCACGCTGATAAAGATCTTCGTTCTAATTATTTTAATATAATTCAAACCCAAATTTTTGATCGTTTTTACAAATACATATTCCGCAGCGATAATGACAAACTTTTTCTTGGGACAAAGGGTTCTGATAATGTTGTGGCATTGGTAGATTTTGAAACTAAGTCAAAAAAAACCAGAGAAAGCGTTATTATTAAACTGCTCCATAAAGCTGAAAATGTTGCAGAGGAATTATTTGATAGAGTTGGTGTGCGGTTTGTAACCAATTCGCGCTTTGACACTCTTCGAGTTATACGTTTTTTACTCGAAAAAAATATTGTTATTCCTCATAACAATAAGCCAAGCCGCGCCATTAATACGATGATCGATCTCAACCGATTCAAGGAAGGTCATCAAAGAGTTATTAAAATGGCGCTGAGAAATAATCTTTCCGAGGATAGATTTGTTGCAGCAATGGAGCGAGAAATTCAAGATTGTCATCTGCAAGGCGATACTAAAGAAAAAAACAAATTTAGTGCAAAAAGTTATCAATCAATACAGTTCACTTGCCGGCAACTTATTGAATATAAAAATCCATTTCTTCAAGAGTTTAATGATCTCCGACGAATTGCCAAGGCCCTTAATTCTGATGAAAATGAATTGGCACGCAGAGTTTTGAATATGGATATCTCTTTAGTTGCTCGCGATATTCGCTTTTTTTATCCATATGAAATACAAATAGTAGATCAGGATGCCTTCCGTGAAAATTCACAAGGCGAAGCTTCTCATCAAGAATACAAACGCCAACAAGTTCGTTCTGCGATGAAACGGATTTTTAAGGCCATGATCGAATTTAAAAAAATTCAACTTTAGCCTTTATTACCAGATATTAATTGATCTAATTTCATCACAATATTTTTTAAATCTTGTGAATTACTATTTACCACTTCTGCTGCGTGAGTGGCTTCTTTGGCAATAGATGAGTTCTGCTGAGCTTCGATATCAAGTTCATTAATCGCTTTTGTAACTTGATGAATACCTGCCGCTTGCTGAGTGCTCGCTTCAACTATTTCATCGACTAATTGACTTACTTCTTCAGAGCTAGCAACAATGTTTTGTAGACGTGTCGCAAACAGCTCAACGGTGTGAAGACCAGTTTCAACTTTATCCGTAGAGTCTGTGATTAAAGCTTGAATTGAAGTCTGATTATCTCTGATAATATTGCCGACTTTGTTAGAACTTTCTTCCAGCATGGCCGTTATTTCTTGAGCGGCTTTTCCTGAAACTTGCGAAAGTGCGCCAACTTCTTCAGCGACTACTGAAAATCCTTTTCCATGTTCACCGGCCCGGGCAGCTTCTACAGAAGCATTAAAGGCCAGTAGTTTTGTTTGGAAAACAATATCATTAATAACTTTTGTTTTTTCTGTAATGGATTGAATGATTTTGATAATTTCTGAAATTTCTTGATTTCCTTTAATACTTTGTTCTGAAATTCTTATAGTTGAATTTTTAATATCTTCCATTGATTGAACCATTTCCAAAGTTGCCGCTTGTCCTTCATCTGCAGATTTTTTACTTTGATCAGCGGCCAATTTAGATTTTTTAGCCGCCTCATTGTTTCTTGAAACCATTGCATTGATTTCATCCATGGCACTTGAAGTTTCAACCAATGCACTCGATTGTGAGGTCGAAGAGTCTGAGAGATTTTTACTAAGTCTTAATAAGTTTTCAGAATGTGAATGTAGGGTTGATGCCACAAGTTCTACGGCGCGATTTTGTTCAGTTAGTGGAGTGCTTACTCCTACGGATAATAAATAAATAACAATTGAAATAATAAGAACACCAGCAAGTCCAAATGTTCCTTGAATAATTGAAAGTTTCTTAGTACCAGCTAAAACTTCTGCAGTGGGTATTTTGATTTGAAGAATCCAATTTTTTCCTGTGAGTCCAAGTTGAATTGGTACAAGTATTTGATACATATTATCTAGTTCATAGGAAATTCCTTTTTGGGATTGGGTTGCTTTGACAATATTACCATCTTTTTTATCTACAATTTGATCTATAAGTTGTGGGGAAGGGTTCGAAATATATTTCCCTTCGGAAGAAATAAGTGTTGCGTAACTTCCTTTGTAAGGATGAATCTGATTGACTAGGTTTTGAATTTCTTTAAGTTCAATATCAACAGCTGACAATGCAACAAATTTCCCATCAAGAAGAATTGGTACACTTGGACTTGTAATCATAACTTTCGAGCCATCAGCAACTGCATATAAATACGGCTCAATAATAGACTCTTTCATAGTCGTTTTTGGGATAATATACCAATCTCCAATACCTGGAGTTGACATTTCCACAGAGTCAGAAGGTTCTACAACAAAACCCTTAGGGCTTCGGTGCAACCATGGAGCAAAGCGGCCATCTTTGTCACCGTCGAGTTTGTTTTTGAATTCACTATCATGCCCATCAATTGCATTGGGCTCCCAATAAAAACCAATGCCGTAAATAAAAGAATTTTTTTCCAAGGTTATGTTTAACATTTTAGAGGCAATTTCTCGAGATATTGGCCCATTTTCACGCATGGCCTCTAATGCCCTTGCATTGGCGCGAACGATGGTAAAAGTTTCATCAAGGGTCGCTTTAATTTGTAAGGCGTATTTCTTGGCCATTTCATCTGCTCGATGAAGTGCTTCATCTTTAATAAGTTCACTTGATTTGTAAAAACCATAAAATGTGATGACTGTTAAGGTCAGTACGACAATTGAAATAATGGAAATAGATAATCTTTGCTTAAGGCTTAATTTGTTTAACATTTGAATTCTCGAATTTGTTAATGAATCTTATGAGTCTTTGATTAATTAATTCCGGAAAGTCGGCTTGGGGCACATGGCTTCCGTCTTTAACTATATATAATTCACTGATGGGGAGATGAGTGGTCAATATTCTTTGTAAATAATTAGGAATGATTTTATCTTTATCTCCGCCAATGACGAGTGTTGGAGTTTTAATTAGCTCGAGAAAATTTATAACATCATGGTCATGCATAATTTTCAGGAGATGAAAAAAAAGAGCTTCTGGTAACTCACTAATCTTTTTCATATAAAGTTGAATAAAATCCATTTCCACTTGTTTTTTATTAAAACCACCATCGAATATTACATATTGAGCCACGGGGTTTTTGTAAGAATGTTTCCAAAAATTTTTAAAAAACGCTGGGTACTTTTCTGTAAATTTTTTCAAATGAGGAGACACAATATCTATAATGTTTGAGTCAAACATTATATCTTGAGGAGGAATGACTGTTCCTGAAATTAAAATCTGGGCAATCATATCTTCTGGGTATCGTCTGGCATGTTCCAGACAAATATTTACCCCCATACTATGGCCAATAAAAATACTTTGTTTAATTTTTAAACTTATAAGAAGTTCATGAAGGTCTTTTGTTATATTGGCAAAATTACAGGTTTCAATATCGCCTTCTTGAGAAGAAGCGTAGTGAAAGCGATAATCGTGAATAAGGATTTGGTAACCTAGGTTTTCCAAATAGGGAATTTGATATTTGTAGTGATTATTATTACAAAGTAGTCCGTAAATAAGAACTATTACAGGACGGGAATGATCGATATCCGTTGGAGCAAAGTTAGTGTTAAAGAAAATTCTAACACCATCACTTGTGTAAAAATAATTGGGATGATTTTGTTTAAACATTTTGATCCTTTTCTAGGTGAATTAAAACCTGCTCAATGAACTCAAGCGAAAATTTTAATTCAGGGGCTTTTTTGTTAAAATCGTCAAATGCCATTGAGAAATCTGTTTGCTCTAGGGATTGTTTAAAACGTATAATTTTTAGTTGGGTTGAACCAAAAGAGATGATGTCGTTTAAATTAATCTTTAAGGTTCCACTGATCTTTTTACTATTAACATAAAAAAATGATGTGCGATTAAAGCTTTGAGCAACAAGCTGATGATGGATAAATTTAATGCTAAGGAAAAAAAGGGGAATTTCTTTAGTCAAAAAAATCAAGTCATTTTTTTTGGATCGGCCAATTGTAATTTGATCAAATTCAAATTCGTAAAGACCAAGGGCCTCAGGATCACTGTGTTTAACAACTTCTATATAAATCATGGTTCAAGTATAGCAAACAACAAAGTTTATACAGTAGAGAAAATACGTTCATCTTGAGAATAGCGCATTAGTAGAGCTTCAATATCAGGATCGTTATTTTGAATTAATTTAAGGGCGTCTTCCCGAGCTTCGTATAGGATGTCTGCATGTAATATAATATTGGCCAGACGTTTTTGGGTTTGGCTTCCAGATTGATCTGTACCAAAAAGATCGCCTTCTCCTCTAAATTTTAAATCTTCCTCAGCAATTTTAAATCCATCAGAGTTATTTTCAATAACTTTTAAGCGCTCCATACTCGTGACAGCGATAATTTTATCATTTACTAAAAAGCAAAATCCGGGTTTATCGCCACGGCCAACTCGGCCTCGCAATTGATGGAGTGAAGACAGTCCAAAACGTTCTGGATTCATGATGGCCATAACACTAGCGTTAATAACATTAATACCAACTTCGATAACGCTTGTTGAAACTAGAATATTTATTTTATGATTTTTAAAATTTGAAAATATAATAGCTTTTTCGTCAGATTTCATTTTACCATGAAGTCCTTCGACAATATAATCTGGAAAATATTTTTTAAAACGCTCTAAAATATCTGTTAGGTTGTGAAAGTCTTGTTCAATTTCCACACTCTCATTAATGGCCGGTACAACCACATAGATTTGCTCTTTTAATGAAAGTCGGGTCATGACAAAACTCAAAAATTGTTGAAAATTTTCTTTGGTTACAATTCTTGTTTTATGCCCTTTTCTTCCACTCGGCATTACTTTAATCGTTGAGATATCTAGATCTCCATATTGAGTAAGACTAAGTGAGCGTGGAATGGGAGTCGCTGACATAATTAGGCAATGAGTGCCTTCTGATTTACTAGTAAGACGAATTCGTTGATCAACTCCAAATTTATGTTGTTCATCTATAATTGCCAGGCCTAGTTTTTTAAATTGAATAGAATCTTGGATAAGAGAATGAGTTCCTATGATAAAATCAATTGTTCCATCTTCGAGATCTTTTTGGATTTGTTTTTTTTCTTTTGCAGGAGTAGAGCCCAAAATTAAACGTACATTGTATTCTTTGGTTTCAAAAAGCTCTGTACAGCTGGAGAAATGTTGGATTGCTAATGCCTCTGTCGGACACATCAAAGCCGCTTGAGCCCCATTTTCAATTACAATCATGGCCGCAATCATTGCAATAGTTGTTTTACCGCAGCCAACATCACCTTGTACTAATCGCATCATCGGATGTTCTGCACTTAAATCAGTACGAACATCGTTTATAGTATTGGATTGATCGATAGTTAACGTATATGGGTATCGGGCACAAAATTTTTGATAAGTGTTTTCATCAACACTATAAGAGATCGCTTTAGGTTTTTTGAAAAACTGTCTGCGAAGAAAAATTTTGATTTGATCTTCAAAAAATTCTTCATAAATTAATCTATTTTGGGCCCGAGATTCAAGCAATGGAGTCGGTTTTATTTTTGCATGGATAACTTTAAAAGATTCAGAAAGTGAGAGAAAGTTTTTTCTTTTGATTAAGCTTTCAGGCAATGTTTCTGGAATATTATTCCATAAATTGATAGAAATTTTATCAATAATTTTTTTTACAATAACACCCGAAACAGTATTAATAGTTGGGTATTGAATTTTTAACTCATTCGAAACTGTGACAAATGGAGATTCAGAATTGATTGCTTCTAGTTGAAAAAAATCAGGATTTGCAAATTGCGATTGACCATTAAAAATACTAGCTTCACCCATAAATTCAATATATTCACATTGAGAAATTTTTTGAGTTACAGAACCATAAGAGTTGAACCATTTTAAACTAATAATTTTATCGGATAGGGTATCTTGAACATGAACACTAATATTATAAAGCATTGCTTTGCCACGGCCCCTAACCCTAAAGTTTGGCTTGGCTTGAACATTTAAAACTTTTCCTCTTCCAATAAAAATGCGGCCTTCTTCGATAAACTCAAAACTGCGCAGAGGAGGTAGTTCTAGAACGCGCAAAGGAAAGACCCATAATAAGTCCCATACTTCTTTTATTCCAACAGAATTTAATTTTTCAATAGATTTTAGAGAGGCTTTCCCTAGCAAATCTTCAAGAGACGAAGACCAGTCTATGATCTTCGTCTTTTTAGGTGTTTTAGAGGTTTTGTTAATCGACGAATTCAAAAGATTCAATTTCGTACTCCACATCGCCCCGAGGAGCCTTGACGATGATTACGTCCCCTTCTTCTTTTCCAATGAGAGCTCTACCTAGCGGGCTTGTATAAGAAATTTTATTTTCACGAGAATTTGATTCATCTTCACCGACAATTATATATTTATGGCGAATGTCTTTTTCTGTTTCAACGATTACAACTGTTGCACCAAAAACAACTTTTTGACTTTTAATTTTACTAATATCGATAACTCGCGAACGGGCCAAGATTCCTTGGAGTTGAGCTATGCGACCTTCAATAATAGATTGCTTTTCTTTAGCAGAATGATATTCAGCATTTTCTTTTAAATCACCAAGCTCGCGCGCTTCGGCAATGGCCAATTTTATGACTTCACGTTCAACTTTTACTAATTGATCAAGTTCGGCCTGGAGTCTTGTTTGTCCGGCAAGTGTTATAGGTACTTCTTCCATGGGCATCCTTATTTTTTAAAAAGCGCATCTGCAGCATTAACTAAGTCGTCTTTTGATGGTCCACTAGGACCACCCGCCGAAAGACTAAAGTAATCGCAAAAATTTGCTTTTTCTTTGTCTACAACTCTATCGGCCATGCTTTCATAGCATTCATTATAAACTTTTATATCGTAGTGTTTACACATCTTACAACAATGAAGACTCCTTGAGCAATAGGGGCACTCTTCCGTTCTTGTAACTTTAAAAGATCCAAAGATAGGGATGCTTTTTTGGCAATGATAACATTTAAAACTTGTAGGGTTTTGATTAACCATTTAAAAACTCCAATCTTTAGCCAACCCAATTTTTAAACCGGGAAAACTTGAATTTCCTTGAAGATTATTTTCTGGATTGAAGTAAATTTTAGGAAGATTACGCTTATTATATTCTTCGATGGCACGATTAAGATTTACTTCATTGGCCACTTCCAAAGTTCTAGCAATTAAAAAATTTACCAGAATGGTAGCACTGCCTGCGATTACATAAATTTGTCGATCTTGTGAATTTGAAGTAAAAAATCCAAATAATAAAAGGCCGGTTCCCGCGGTACCAATCAAGGCATTAGGCCATCCAATGACCGACTGTTTTTGATAAGTATCAAGATAAGTCTTGGCCACAGGGTCTTTTTCCAAGTGATATCGAAGGCCTTCACCTTTTTCAGAAGTATTGGAATCAACCAAAACCTCTTGGTAGTTTATAATGGCCGTTCGACTACATGTCTCTACGGCATTTAGGCTTTTAGGTCCTAAAAATTCGAATAAAAGAAATACAAAAAGAAAATAGCGCAATTTCACCTCAATTTTGATTTTTTGATTATAATATATGCATATCCCATTCAAAAGGTTTTTTCATGGATTTGATTAGAGCTGGCCTGGGTCTTAGTAAAACAATTCGAAATGTTGGGCGATTGCGAGAAATCGTACTGGTTTTTGCGCGCCACGGGTTCGACGAATTTATAACTAATAATGTTACGGCTAAAATACCTAATTTTGTTTTACCAAAATCAAAAAAGCGAATTTCTGAAGAATTGGCCAATAAATCGGAAAAAGACTGGAACCAGGTACTGGGTTTTAGACTTCGTAAATGTTTTGAAGAATTAGGGCCGGCCTTTATAAAATTTGGTCAACTTCTAAGCTCGAGAGAAGATTTATTTCACGCATCTTTTAGAGAAGAAATGAGAATGCTTCGAGACAAGGTCAAGCCTGTCCCGCTAGCAGACGTTTTGCCCTATATTGAAAAATCGCTTGGGAAAAAAATTGATCAAGTATTTAAGTCTGTAGATCCCAATGCTATTGGCACGGCCTCGATTGGTGTTGTTTATCGGGCAGTCTTGCTAGATGGAAGTGCTGTCGTTATTAAAGTTCGTCGCCCAGGAATAGAAAAAGAAATTGAAACTGATTTTTCGATCCTTATGTTTTTGGCCACTCAAGCAGAGCGTGTAAGTTCAGAGCTGCGGTATCTGGGTATTTCCAGAGTGTTAAATGATTTTGCTTTCACTCTTCAAAAAGAATTTAATTTTAATATTGAAGCTCTTAATTGTGAGCGGCTAAAAAAGAATTTAGAAAAACATGACGAGAAAAAACTTTACTATATCCCTAAGGTATACAAGGAATATTCAAGTGTCGATATTTTAGTAACGGAGGAATTAAAAGGTATACCTTTTAGTTCGATTGAACTTATCTTGGAAAGAAAAGATGAGATCGCTCCCAAAATGGAATATGGTGTTCAGTTATTTTTAAAAACTTTTTTAAAAGATGGTTTTTTTCATGCTGATCTACATGGGGGTAATTTCTTTTACCTACTAGATGGTGTTAATGATGGGCGAATCGGATTAATTGATTTTGGTTTGATGGGAAGTTTGAGTAAAAATGGTCGTCACCATTTTATTGCAATTGTTTATGCTCTTTTGTCTTATAATTATGAAAATTTAGTCTATGAATTTTTAGACGTAGCAGAATACGACACTATTCCAGATATTGATGGATTAATTCGCGATGTTCGTGAAGGCCTAAGTCCTTTTGTCGGTTTGTCTGTCAAACAAACAAATTTTTCAGATTTACTAACTGTTGTTTTAGGAACACTTAAAAAACATCAAATTTTTCTTCCTCGAGAATGGTACATAATTTTTAGAGCACTGATTACGATTGACGGAGTAGGAAAAGATTTAGGAATAGATTTAAATATTTTTGGAATTCTTGAAGGGGACATAACTGAAATAGTTCAAAGCACTTTTAACAAAGAAGAATTGATGGAAGAAGCTGCATGGGCAGCACGCGATCTAACTTCTTCATTCCGTGTATTACCTCGTCATATTCGCTGGTTTCTTCGTGATTTTGCCAAAAAAGGCTATGCTATCGAAGTTAAAAATACTGGCTATGAAAAAGAATTTTCGGCCGTCATAGGTTCATTGATATTTTTAGGTTTCTGCTTAATCGCCGGAATTTTTGTTTTTTCAGGTGTTTTTATTATTGGTAGCAGAGATGTTCACACTTGGAGTGATATCCCTACTATGAGTTGGATAATGTGGAGTATGGGGCTCTTGCTTTTTTCTTCGGGCGTTGGGTCCTTGAAAAAAGCTTGAGATTATTTTTCCAATTTAATTACTTTGCGGGTTAATAGTTTGTCATAATTTCTAATATAAGCATTTGTAATATTTTCAAATAAAGTATTTTCCTGTGATGAACTGTATTTACTTTCATTGGCCTTATTTCGGGCCTCTATACTTTCAGTCAACAAACGAGCATTATTGGCATCATTTTGAGCTTGTGAATTTTGAACTTCATCAGCTTTAGAATCACTGCTATCTTTTTTTACACCACCAGTATTACTACTTTTAGTTCCAAAAAATCCATTCGAGTTTTCGCCATTTAATATGTTAGAATTAAATGATTTGAGTTTTGCAGCAGAATTTGCATCACTTCCCGTTTTGTCATTAACTGCATTTGAAGCAAGTTGGTTAGAAGATGAGGCATTGAGTTGCTTGGCTGTTAAGCCAGAATTTTTGATGGCATTACTAAAAGCTGAATTAAGTGAGCTCTTAAATTGTGAAGCTTCTAATTTCGGGTCCCATGCTTTTCCGCTTTTAGCACTCAGAGCTTGGAGTAATTTCTTTTTCTTAAGTAACTCATCACTAATGGCCTTAAGTTGATTATTCGTAAGACGACCGGCCGAAGTTAACTCGCTAGAGCTCAGGCTACTTCTACCGGTAAAAGAATTATAGCCTTTTGCCACTTGTTGAGTAGGGTCCTGAAGATTAGATGATAAATTATTATAGCTATCCATTTTTAAGAGTGCATCTGCTGGCGAAAGGCATGCTCCTTCTATAGATGTGGTGATACATGCAATTTTATTTTTTAGTGCGATGGCATCACTGTTTTGAATTGTGGCACTATTGCCGGAGTTAAATTCTGCTGAATTATTTTTAAAGGTTACATCGGAAGCATTGTTAGTTTTTATACCTTTTGAAATTTTCTCTAAATCTTCTATGATTTTTTGTAGCTTATCTAATTGCGCTTTTATGGCCACTATCATATCTTTGTTTGTGTTTGAAGCTGCTTCTGCCAAATTAGAAAATGCTTCCCAAACAATTAATCGTTGACGTGGAGAAGCCATTCGTAAGTCTAGGGCCCGTGAAATTTTAACTGAAGCATCTAGAACAAATTTTCTTCCAATGAGAGAACTTACACCAGCATCCGCCAAGTTTGCAGTTTCGCCTTCTTTAAGTACATCTAATGAGCATTGAACCATATTTCTTTTGTAAGCATCTGAAGCCTGATCACATGGTGTGTATGGGCCTGCACCATCTGAAGAGTGGTTAGAACATCCATTACCTACACCCGAGAGTACAACATCACCCGTTGCTAAACAGCGATCCCTGATAGTTTTACTGGCCGTCATCGTAGGATTATTGGCAGTATTAAACATATCCTCAGTGCCTAATTTATCACAAGCTTCCTGGCGATCGATAATGTGATTAGCGGTAGAAGCTCCACCGTATTGACAAGAGTTTCCATTACTTTGACCTAAGAGAGCTGCCGCTGTACAGGCAACAGCTACCGGACATGCCCACCCACCAGTCATTGTATAACATGTAGCCCACATGGAGGCGGCACATGCTATCTTTAAAACGTAAAAATCATCACCTTGCTTTTTTCCTC
>JAURXW010000363.1 GCA_030654205.1 Bacteriovorax sp. | reverse complement strand
CTAAACGATATAAAGACTGCTGTTTGCCTGGCCAAGCCTGCTCAATTTGGATAGTTTGTAAACACTTATGTTAATTAAAAAACATTTTTAACTACATTACTTCATAAAAATCAAAATGACCATGAAATATTTTTTGACACTTCTAATCTTACTAATAACCAATTTTACGTTTTCACAAGCAATGCTTCCCAACTTTTTAAAGGGAACATGGAAAATGGAAAACAAAGAAAACTTTGAACATTGGGATGCCTTAAACGATAACACCCTAAAAGGATTTTCTTATAAAGTAAATGACGGACAAATGGTAATTACTGAGTATTTGGACATTATTCAAAAAAATAACGAAGTCATTTATACTGCAACTGTTCTTAATCAAAATCAAGGTAAAGGCGTTGATTTTAAAATGACGAAATCAGACAGCACACTTACTTTTGAAAATAAAAATCACGATTTCCCTAAACAGATTGTTTACAAGCAATTATCCAATACCGAAATTTTTGTGCAGGTAACAGACGGAAAACAAAAAGGATTTGCCTATAAAATGACCAAACAAAATTTAAGCAAAACCCAAAACGACTCACTGACATTAAATCCTAACTATGATAAGGCATTGGCCGAAAAGTTAGGCGGAGACGATTATGGAATGAAAAGGTATATATTGGTTATGCTTAAAACCGGAACGAATAAAACTTCGGACACCGCACTTATTAACGAAAGTTTTAGAGGACATCTTGACAATATCAACAAATTGGTAGATCAAGGCAAACTTATAGTAGCAGGACCTTTAGGCAAAAATGAAAATAACTACAGAGGCATTTTCATTTTAAACAATGTGAAAACATTTGAGGAGGCAAAAGAATTAATGCAAACCGACCCTGCCATAAAAAGCGGATTATTAGACATAGAATTATTTTACTGGTACGGTTCATCAGCATTGCCTGAATACTTACCAATCTCTGACAAAATTTGGAAATTGAAACCTTAAAATCAAACACAAATGGCTGAACTAATTCTTCTGGTGATCGTCGTAGTCAAGCACCAGAAGAATTATTTTATTTATAAGAGCCGCATTGTAAACGCTTTGTTTTGTTCACACAAGAAATTAGGTACTCGTCGCAGACGAGCCTTTACTTTGTATTTGATAAAAAACACTAAATTTATTCAAAGGAAAGCAGAGGTGAACTTTCAGACGAGCTTGTATAAAGAACAATCTGGTGCATTAGTCCTCTGCTCTCTCCTTGAATCCCGTTGAATAGCTTCAAATAGAATGATAGACGTTATGGTCTAATAAAGGCTCTAAAGAAATTCAACATTTTTATTCATCCTAAATTCAAAGTTATGAAAAAGTATTTATTTTATGTAGGTATCGACATTTCTAAACTAAAATTAGATGTTGTTTTGATTCACGGTGAATCTTCAAGTTCTTCGGAACATTTTATTGTTGAAAACACTCAAAAAGGTGTAAAAGAAATTGTTAGTCATTTATTGAAAAAGAGAATTGATGTTAGCCAAACACTATTTTGTTTTGAAAACACAGGGGTTTATACTTACCCATTAAGTTATTATTTTTCTCAAAAGGGTTTTGATTACTGGATTGTTCCTGCTATTGAAATTAAGCGTTCTAAAGGTATTTCCAGAGGTAAGAATGATAAAACTGATGCAAAAGATATAGCAATGTATAGTATAAGAAATATTGATAAACTTAGACTTTCGTCTATGGCAGAAATGGAAATTCAACAACTAAAATTACTTTTTACAGAAAGGGAAAAAATAATGAAATCGATTCATTTATTTGAATCGTCTAAAGAAAATATTGGTTTCACATCAAAAGAAGTCTATAAAATGGTGAATTCAATCAATTTAAAAACGTTAAACCATTTAAAAAAATCATTAAAAGAATTGGAGGCTAAAATGAAAGAAATTATTAAAAACCATACTGTTTTGAATCAACAATTTAAATTAATTCAAAGTGTTCCAGGAGTTGGTCAACAAACAGCTATATATTTTCTAATTTCCACTAAGGGGTTTAATGCATTTGATTCAGCTCGAAAATTTTCCTGCTATGCCGGTGTTGCTCCATTTGAATACAGCTCAGGATCTAGTATTAAAGGAAGAACTAAAGTAAATCATTTGGCAGATAAAAAAATTAAGTCATTACTTCAAATGTGTGCATTATCAGCTATAAAATGTGACCCTCAACTTAAAGAGTATTATAATAAAAAGAAAGAAGAAGGTAAAAATAAAATGTTAGTTCTAAATAATATTCGATGTAAAATTATCGGACGAATTTTTGCTGTAATTAACAGACAAACTCCCTACATAAATACATATAAATTTGCCTGTTAATTTTAAAGATTTTATTTGTTTTCTATCATAGAATGCACCAGAGGCTTTACTGCGCGGAGCGAAGTAAGCCGAAGCAGGGCGACAACCAACAACCCACAACCAAGCAATTGTAAATTGCGTTACGAATCCTTACCTTCGTCTTTTCAAAAAACCAAATGTCAAACGAAAACCCAAACACATCAATATCCTATTTAAAAGGCGTAGGTCCCGGAAGGGCCGATTTGCTGAAATCGGAACTGGGCATCCGCACATTTGGCGATTTGCTTAATTTTTTTCCTAACAGGTACCTCGACCGCTCCCAGTTTATGAAAATCAGCCAGCTGCAGCAAAACAGCTCGGAAATTCAGGTTTTGGGTAAAATAACCGAACTTAGAACCGTGCAGCAGGCAAAGGGAAGTCGGCTGGTGGCCACTTTCAGGGATGAAACAGGAAGCATGGAACTGGTGTGGTTTCGGGGTGTCAAATGGTTCAAAGAAGCG
>JAURXW010000359.1 GCA_030654205.1 Bacteriovorax sp. | reverse complement strand
ATGACGATTTTTATTATTCCACAAGTTGTGATTCTTGAATTTTTGCGACCACACTTTTTTTTATTATGTGTATTTCTTTTTATTGTTGCTTGGATTTTTCAATTTATCGGGCACTAGATCGAGGGCAAGAAGCCGTCATTTTTTCAAGATATTTTCTTTTTGTTAATTGGTCCCATTTGGGTCGCTCGTTTTTTTAGCGACCAAATGGGAATTAAGATTTTTAATAATGCCAAGGATACTTTGTAAAATCACGTGGACGTTTTTCAACGAATGCATTTCTTCCTTCCATCGCTTCTTCTGTGCCATATGCAAGCCTTGTGGCTTCGCCTGCAAACATTTGTTGGCCTACTAAACCATCGTCAATCATGTTAAATCCGAATTTTAACATTCTCATGGCCGTTGGAGATTTCGAATTCATTTCACGGGCCCAATCAAGGGCCACATTTTCCAATTCTTTATGGGGAATAACGGCGTTAACCATACCCATATCAAATGCTTCTTGAGCGCTATAGTTTCTTCCTAAGAAGAATATTTCACGAGCGCGTTTTTGACCTACCATCCGGGCCAAATAAGCCGAGCCATAACCAGAATCAAAGCTGGCAACATCGGGATCAGTTTGTTTAAAAATTGCATGTTCAGCTGAAGCAAGTGTTAAATCACAAACAACATGGAGGGAGTGCCCGCCACCAACGGCCCAACCTGGAACAACGGCCACGACTATTTTAGGCATAAAACGAATGAGTCGTTGAACTTCTAGAATGTGTAAACGCCCCAGTCTTCCAAGATCGACTCTTGAATTTCCAGTTCCATTATTATCCGTTCCTTCATATTTATAACCATCTTTTCCACGAATGCGTTGATCACCACCAGAACAAAATGCCCAGCCAGCGTCCTTTAGTGAGGGACCGTTTCCTGTTAGCAAGACAACTCCAACATCGGCCGAAACACGCGCGTGATCAAGTGCAAAATAAAGTTCATCCACAGTTTGTGGTCTAAAGGCATTTCTTACTTCAGGGCGATTAATCGCTATTCTTACTGTTCCTTGGTCAATTGCACGGTGGTAAGTGATGTCTTGAAATTTAAAACCAGGAACTTCGACCCATAATTTTGGATTAAATATTTCTGAAACCATAATTTCTTCTCCTTAGTATTTTTTCGATATTTATTATTATCATGTCCATGATCCTAAAGCCATCTGCGGCCAGGATCCTTTCTATCCACAGGCCAGGCTTTAAAGTCATGCTCGTGTTTTACTGCTGTTATTAGGTTGTGAATAATTATCTCGATGTCAGTTAGGCTCCAGAAATCATCATGGAATTCATTATTGGACTCTAGAGATAGATGAGTTGCCAGTGAATAGACAAATCCTGACATTGGTGGAATTGATAGTCCCATGGTATTTAAAACACCTTGCAAGCGAGAGAGAACTCCCTTACCGCCAACGGAATGCATACTGATCATGACACTCGCAGGCTTAAATAAAAAAAGATCACTGGCCTCATATTGGGTTGAAGTTTCCAAAAAATATTGCATCGGACTTCCCCAGCTATCCCAATAAGTTCCAGAGGTAAAAACAAAGGCATCGGCCCATGCAAGTTTGTTTTTAATATTATTTGGATTATTTTCTAGATGGAAAATATCTATTTCCACGTCATGTTTTTTTAAATATTTTAATGCCGTCTCAATCAAGACAGAGGTATTTCCATTGCTACCCCCCAGACTTCCGTTAAGGATTAAAATTTTTTTTGTTTTATTATTCATGATAAAACCTCCTGGTTTTTTTCAAAAAATTCTTTTAAAATAATTTCGTCTACGAGGTTAAAATCTGGAGTGTTTAATTTATGTGCAGAGTTTTGCTCACTATCTGACATTTTCCACCAAGAAAGAACTTTTATAAAAAAACTACCGTCACTATCTATTCTGGCAATGGCCGATTTTAAGCATTTAAATAAGTGGATAACGTATGCATTCATATCCGCTGCCACGTATTCAAATTCATTTTTAAAAACTTCATTGTTTTTTAATATTATACGAAGTTCAGGATAATCATAAATTGAATTAATAAGTTGATAGAATCCCAATTGCCCTTTTTGAGATTCAGTTTGACTAAAAAATTGATCAGCATGCATTAAATCATGGAGAACAAAACTCAACGGGTCTCGAGAATTTAAAACAAGAGAGTCAATTTCATTGGGATTTGTTATAACTGTAATACAGCGGCTATTTTTAACTTGAAGGCGCAATAATTCACGCGGGCTTGGAATGTGTTCAAGCTTTTCAATGCTCCAGTTGCCCTGATACCAATTGATCATTGTTTTATTTATAGAAAGCGGAATGGCCTTTAAATTAAATCCTGTGTAGAGACTATATGTACTGAGACCGTTTAATTTCTCTTTTTCCCATTCGTTTAGACAAAAAGTTTCCGGCATATTATTTAAAATTTTAATGCCAATTAATTTATTCTTATCTGACTCACTATTTTCAACTTTTGAATTTCGCTGGATCCAATTTTTAGGATGTTTAATTCTTAGAAATAAAATGATGTATAAGGTTGTAAAATCTTGAGGGGAGAGATGGAGCTTGTTTAAGGAAAAGAGATTGTCTCTAAGGTACGCACCTTGGGCCTTCAATGTTTGAGGGTCTATAAGAATTTTTTTATAAGATCCGCTTCTACTTTTCAATATGTTAACTGCTTATTTGGGAGATTGGAAGGCGTACATATATGCTCAAGTTTATGGCCTAATTTGTCGATAAGTCTACTAGGAATTAGTTAAATACTAAGAGGTCCCTGTCTCAATTTTAAGGGTGAAGCTTTTGAGTGATATAAAATACAAAAATTTAATACTCGATTTCTCGCTTTTACTCAACGCTGCTCAAAAGCCTATTCAAATCTTAGATGCTATTAAGTGGAATGAAGGTACTGAAGATTTTATTGTTAAAAATAATTTTAAAGAAATGCCCAAAATTGATTATCGTGATTTTCCTTTAAAATACGATCCTCATAAAAAGCTCCAAGAGTTTAGCGAACTTCGTTTAAAAATTGCTAGGGGACTTGGTAATAATGATCCATTGGGAAATATTCTTATCCGCAATTGTCTTCAGTATGAAGACGTCGTTCATATGTTAATGAATCGAGGTAATAAAGAATTTTATCAGTATTCAAAAAAACTTTACGGAAGCCCTACTGAATTAATGAATGATGGTAAAACAAAATTATCAGATCTCGCTAGTATTATGAATACTCTTCTAAATTCATTAGATGAAACTCAGCTCGGAGAAGTTTGTGAAAATGACTTAACGGCCGAGTACGTAGTCGAGCAATTATCAATGAGATTGGAAAAGTTTTTTACCGGTGAAAATATTAAAGTAAAACTCTCAGATGGAATCATTTCTGATGCCTCTGCTGGTTCTGATTATATTAAAATCAAAAAAGGAATGATGTTTTCAAGAAGAGATTTAGATATTTTTGAAGTGCATGAAGGCTGGGTTCATTTGGGAACAACTTTAAATGGACTGAATCAACCTTTTGCCAAATGGCTCTCTAAAGGACCACCATGCTCAACAGTCACTCAAGAAGGACTTGCTGTTACCATGGAGCTTTTTAATTTTGCACTATTTCCTCGAAGGGCCAAAAGATTAAATAATCGTTTAATTGCCTGCCAAATGGTCGAAGATGGAGCTAACTTACTTGAACTTATTTCTTTTTTTAGAGAAAAAGGGCAATCTGATCAAAATGCAATTCGGAATGCGGGAAGAATTTTTCGAGGGACAACTCTTGAAGGTGGGGCACCATTTACCAAAGACATCGCTTACCTCAAAGGCTTTGTGATGATTTACAATTTCATGCGAACAACAATAAAAGAAGGAAGAGCAGATTTAATTCCATTTTTATTTACGGGAAAAGTTACTTTAGATGATTTACCAGTGTTGTTTGATTATCACAAGGAAGGTGTTATTTCTCTTCCTAAATATTTACCACCACAGATTCGAGACTTAAATGGATTAGCGATCTGGATGGCATTTTCCAATTTTTTAAATCGTATGAAGCTTGAAGATATTATGCAGGTAAAATCAAACGAAAAATTAGATTTAAAAAAATTAGAATCGAAAAAAATAGCCTAGGCAATAATGGTAGTTTCGGCGACACCTAGAGCATTTTTAAATCTTTCCAAGAATTTTGTTAACTCTGGATGTGCATCTAGACTATTAGCTTCTCTAAAACCAAGCCAGAACAAATAGCTATATAAGCTCATTGTTAAAAAATTCCAATGGGCAGGATTTTTTTCATCAATTTCTTTTACCCAGGGAGTGAGGTGTTTGAGAATGTGTGAAACTCGGGCCAGGTTGCGCTCTACATAGCCATTTCCGCAATTTAAATCTAAGCCCCCACGTCTGAGCATGAAGAGATTAATAGAAGCATCCATGGCCCCATCAATCGTTGATAAAATATTTTCTTCATCAATTGAAAGTTCAGGCCACTTATTTTTTTTAGTAAGATAGTTAAATATAACTCTTGAATCAATTATTGTTTTATCGCCATCAATTAAAACGGGTAATTTATTTACGGGATTAATTGACTGTAAGTATTCATTTCCAGCTTCTTCAAGATAATTAACCACTTTTAGCTCATAGGGAGTGCCGTGGAGGAGGAGCCTAATTTTTCTAACGTAAGGAGAAGTTAAGGAGCCAATCAATGTATAATTCATATAATCTTCCAAGAGGTTTTGTGTTATAATCAAAACTATCATGAAATGCTCATACTTTCTACAATCTCATTGCCGATCTTGTAATCTTTTAGATAAAAGTTATGCGGAAACCCTGCTTTTAAAAGAATCTGAACTCAAAAAACTTTTCACTCAGACTAATATATTAATGAAACCTACCATGGGTCTCGCGGAAAATGTTCCTGCCTCTAGAAGCAAGGCTAAATTTGCAGTTTTTTTGGATAATAACGAATTAAAATTTGGATTTTATCAAAGTGATGGAACACCACGAGAATTAGAGCATTGCCCACTTCATGCTGAAGGTCTTAATTCACTACTACCTAAGCTTAAGAATATTTTAAATGAATATAAGATTATTCCTTATGATTTAAAAACCAAAAAAGGGGAGCTTAAATATTTACTATTATCAAAAAGTGGAGATGATGAGAGCTCCGAATTTTTAATTCGCTTTGTTCTTCGTTCAAAAGAATCTCTTGATCGTTTAAAAAACTCTCTTGGCGAAATTCTGGCAATCAACTCCAAAATTAAAGTTGTCACAGTCAATATTCAACCGATTCATCAGGCCATAATTGAAGGTGATGAAGAACTTATTCTAACAGAAAATTTGGCAATTATTCATCAGTTTGATGAATTTAAACTGGCCTTAGGCGCTCGTAGCTTTTTTCAGGTTACACCTCAAATTGCAAAAAAATTATACAACACTGTTGCTGATAACATATTGCTCGATGCTCCAGTTTCTCTAATTGATTTGTATTGTGGTGTCGGAGCCTTTTCCTTTTATGCTTCAAGATATTGTCCAAGTGTAACAGGTGTTGAAATTTCAAAAGAAGCAATTGAGTGTGCCAAAAATTCAGTTTCAATGAACAAGAGTAAAATAGGTTTTCATGCGATGGACGTAGAAGTTTTTTTACAAAAATCCACTGCATATTTTGATGCGGTATTAATAAATCCTCCGAGGAGGGGGCTCAATTCAGCAATTATAAAAATGATAAATACGATTTCACCGAAGTATATTTACTATTCAAGTTGCAATGCTGAAACTATGGCCAGAGATTTTAAGGAATTAGAGCATAGATATGATGTCAAAAGTCTTCAAATCTTTGACATGTTCCCTAATACTTCTCACTATGAAACCTTGATGTGTTTAGTTAAAAAATAGTTAAGGCCAATTGATAATATTTAGAAAAATTCCCTTGGTCGAAAGTGCTTTCAGAATTTACGAGAAAATCTTTTAAGCGATCCTGTGAGAAATTATTGCGTATTAAGCAGAATGAAATTTGTTGAGATAGTATAAAAAGACAACTCAATGGAGCAATTTGTGAAGCTGTCAGTTTTCGGGGGTAACCATCACCGTTAGGTAGTTCATGATGTTCAGTAATAATTTTTTTTGTATCTTCTAATAATTCAATATTGGCCGGAAGAAAGTGAGCTGAAGCGCTCGGATGATCGAGAACCTGTTTTAACAAGTCGGGATCTGTGATTTCAACTGCTTTTAATTCGTCATATTTAACATCTAAAGCAAACAAGCTAAAGTCATGATAAAAAGAAGCGGCACAAATCTTTTTCATTGTTGATAAAAAATTATGATTAGCTTCTCTGCAAATACGGCCAGCAATATAAATAATTAGTAAAGAATGCCCAATGAAAAAGCCTTCACTTTCACAGAGTTTTATAAATAGTTCACGGCTGTTAGGATTATTTAAAAGTGAATTAATTGTTTCTTCAATAATTTCATTAACTTTTTCAATTTGATTATTAGTTATTCCAATATCACTTAAACCTTTAAGATTAACAAGAAACTGGAGTCCTGAAACTTCGTAAACACTATCTGCTTTTTGTTCACCAACCATATTTGCATGAAATTTATTAAAAATATCATCGAGAAATAGTTTAA
>JAURXW010000353.1 GCA_030654205.1 Bacteriovorax sp. | reverse complement strand
CAAAATTCGACAACCTTTATGGATGTAGAGAATCTTTGGTCGATTCAGTAAAACGCGCAACTGATGTTATGGTTGCTGGAAAAGTTTGCGTCGTTGCTGGTTTCGGTGATGTTGGTAAAGGTTCTGCTGGATCATTTAAAGGATTAGGCGGACGAGTTATCATTACAGAAGTTGACCCAGTTTGCGCTCTTCAAGCGGCAATGGAAGGCTTTCAAGTAATGCATATGGATGATGCTGCTAAAATAGGTGATATCTTCACAACAGCAACTGGATGTGTTGACGTTATTACTGGTAAACATTTAGAGAGCATGAAAGATGGAGCAATCGTTGCTAATATTGGCCACTTCGATCTTGAAATTGAAGTTGCATATTTAAATACAAAATCAGACATCAAAAAAATTAATATCAAACCTCAAGTTGATCAATATATTTTTGCCAACGGGAAAAAAATTATTCTTCTTGCAGAGGGAAGACTCGTAAATTTAGGTTGTGGAACTGGACATCCTTCATTTGTAATGTCGAATTCGTTTACAAATCAAGTTATGGCACAAATTGAATTATGGGAAAATCATAAAAATTATAAGAACGAAGTTTATGTACTTCCAAAACATTTAGATGAAAAAGTTGCTCGTCTTCACCTTGAAAAAATTGGTGTGAAGTTAGATAAACTTTCGAGCAAACAAGCTGAGTATCTTGGAGTGAAGGTTGAAGGACCATACAAGCCAGATCACTACAGATACTAGTCATTAATTTAATGAAAATCGTTATTGGTTCAGACCATGCCGCTTTTGAAATGAAGGAGTTCGTTAAAGAACTCCTTCTTTCACAAAAATTAAAAGTTATTGATGTCGGAACGCATAGTTCTGATAGATGTGATTATCCTGACTATACCAGTGCTTTAGTAAAAGTGGCTCTAGAGCAAAATATCTCAGGCATTTTATTATGTGGTTCTGGAATTGGCGTCTCAATTGTGGCCAATCGCTATAAGGGAATTAGAGCGGCCTTGTGCCGTTCAGCCGACGATGCCGAAATGGCCCGTAAGCATAATGATGCTAATGTGCTTTGTCTCGGAGCTCGCACTAATTCGAAAGCAGAAATAAAAGAAATCATTGCTGCCTGGTTTAGTTCCACATTTGAAGGGGGACGTCACAGTGATCGTTTAAAAAAGTTTCAAGACTTGGGAGAGCCGTGTTGAAACTTTTTGAAAAAATCATGTACCCAATTCTTATTATATTTTTAAGTCTGGCTGTTTATTATTCGCGCACTAATCTTGTTTATTTTGAATCCACCATGGTCGCCGAAGATGGTTTTTTTCAATGGATGATTTTTTATACACTCCTATTTGCTTCAGTTATGTGTTTTTACCGTGCCAGTATTTTAAAACCTTTTAGAGGTGCAGGTTTTTCAGCGTGCCTAGTATTTGCGGGAATTGTTTTTTTAGCTTTTGCTATGGATGAAATGTCGTGGGGGCAACGAGTTTTTCATTTTAATTCCCCTGGATTTTTCCTAACTCATAATACAAAAATGCAACTTAATTTTCATCACTTGGTATTGAATGGATTTCATTTTAATAATATTATTTTTACATTATCTATAAAGGTTTTAGCGACTCTTTATTTTTTAGTTTTACCATTTTTTTATACTAAACTTGATAAAATTAAAGGGGTTGTAAATCGCTTTGCTGTTGCACTTCCTCGCTACACTCAGACTGGTGCATATCTTATTCTCGCTGGATTAGTTTCATTTATTCCTTCAGATTTACGATATGTTATTTTTGAATTTGGATTTTATTGGATCTTGGTTTTGATGATGTATAATCCACTTAATGACGAAATCTTTTCACGTAAATCTATTAACCGCTAATAATTTACAATGTTCCAAATGTCTTTTTTAAGCGCAATCTAAAAACAGCAAAAATAGCTTCAATAATAATTCCACCACCCATTTTTGATTGCCCATTTCGTCTTTCATAAAAAATAATTGGAACTTCTTTAATTTTTAAACCTTTTGCCCAAATTTTATAATTGAGTTCAAGTTGAAACGAATATCCATTTGAAATAATGCTTTCTAGATCAAGTGCTAACAATGAGCTTCGTTTGAAGCACTTAAAGCCCCCGGTAGTATCGTGGACCGGAATTCCTGTGATGATACGAGCATAAATAGAGGCGGCGTAAGAAAGAAGTAATCTTTGAATGGGCCAGTTGATAATACGAATTCCACCTATATAACGAGAGCCAATGACCAAATCGTTATCAATGGCCGCTTCCAATAAATCTGAGACCTGTTTAGGGTCATGAGAAAAATCGCAATCCATCTCAAAAACATATTGATATTTTTTTTCCAGTGCCCATTTAAAGCCTGCAATATAGGCCGTACCAAGTCCCAATTTTCCTTGTCTCTCAATTATATGAAGATTGGTAAACTCGCTCATTAGCTCTTTAACAACCTTTGCGGTGCCATCGGGAGATCCATCTTCGATAATCAATAAAGAAACTGCTGGATAGAGTCCAAAAAGGGTGCGGATCATATTTTCAATATTATCAATTTCATTGAAGGTCGGAATAATTATAAGGGCCTGTTCGTATGGAAGCAACATCGGTATTTCTCGAAATTACAAAGTAAATAAATTTTTCAAAAGTGTAACATTTAAGAATATAAATTGTCTTGAATTAATTATTTGCATCGATTTGCAGCAATCTTCTTCCAGAAGATTGATAACGAGATGAAATAATTTCAAAGATAGGTTTATCTGATTTGGTAATTTGTGGGACTCGCGCTTCTGCCTTAGCGGCAAATTCTAAAATCTTTGAATTGGGTGTAGTTCCTTTGTTATTGAGTTTTCCTAGAAAGTCATCGACGCCATTGCTGCTTTTGGTTTTTTTACCGCTAACACCTAAGCCATTACCTCCCGAAAAATCTAATACATTAGATTTTGATCCATAGCTGGCAAGTTGATATGATCCGCCGATTCCAGACATTTTGGAAGTCGCCGCGGTTAATGCTGCTTGAGAAGGGGAGTTCTGCGCCATTATTTGAGCAACGTTAGCAGGAAGCCCTCGTTCCATAATTGCATTCGCTATCTCTCTTTGGCTTAGCGTGAGAGGAGAATTAGAAGGAGAAACTTTAGAGGCAAGATCACTTAGTGCTTTTTTAGCAATCGCTGCACTATTAGCATAAGCTTGAGAAGTAAGAGTGCTCGCTTCAAGTTTTCCATGAGCTAAAGCGCTCACGGCCTTAAATGGAGAGTTGCTGTAACCCATTCCGAGTTGAATATTGGCCGATCCAAGATCTTCTAAATATTTATCAAAACATGTATTTGTTTTATCGCAAGCACATGTTGGATCAATTTTTAATTTATCATCCGTGCAAGCAACTCGTGTAAAACTTGGCGCGGCTGCCTTTGCTGCAATTTGAGCCTTACAATAATTAGGATCATTTTGGTGTTCAGCTTCAGCACAATAACAGTCATTTTCTGTAACTGGATTACAAGCGCCTTTAGTTGGAAGTGAGTTGGCTATATCGCGAGTTCTCTGAGCGTAATCTTTATTAGCGCCTACTTCAGCTTGATAAAAAGTTCCTAATAATGTAGCGGCACCAAGTTTTACAACTAAGGCCGTATCAACAGCAAATGCTCCAGTAGCAGCTTTGTAAGCATAACAAGCAGCTCCACCATACCAACCAACAGCTTGGATTTGAGCTTGCTGGGCCCTAGAATCATGGCTTTTAGCTGCTTTTAATAAAGTATCTCTTTGAGCTGTATCGGCTAAACTTGTTTGTTCAGAAATTTGAGTTTCGAGAGATTTAATATTGGCCTGTTGATTAAATGTAGCAATAGTTTCAGTACCGGCCGGAATATATTTGCAGTAATCTTCAGCTTTTTCTTTGCTCTTAGTTTCTTTAGTATCTTTTGCTTTATCTACAGTTTCTTTACTTTTTTCGGGAGCCTCAGTCGTTTTTTTTGTATCGGTTGCTGATCCTTTAGAAACAGGCATAAAATCTGTGAGTGCTCCAAAAGTAGCATAAGCCTGAGTGGCCAGTTTCATCATAACGGGACTCATCCCAAAGGTTTTATGATCAACTTCATTTCCACTACAACCTTGAACCATTTCACCGACACATTTTTCAGTAATAATTTTATTTGATAATGCCTGATCGACATAATTTTCACTTAATTGTTTATCTTGATCAGTTAAATTCACACTTGTTGTGGTGGTAGTACTTGAAGCTTTATTGTTTAATATTTTTATTGAAACGGGAGCCGCGGTGGTGCTTGAAGCTTCTTGGATTTTTTTTGCAGCAAGAGAGTTATCTATTAATTTTTGATTAAGCGCACTTTCAGAAAAGGTTGTCGTTT
>JAURXW010000412.1 GCA_030654205.1 Bacteriovorax sp. | reverse complement strand
CGGAAAATTACAAAAAGATCTGGGACTTGATGGAGATGAAATTCTTTATCTGGGAGATCATATTTACGGAGACGTCGTTAGTATTAAAAAAACTTTTAACTGGCGAACAGCACTGGTACTTGATCCACTCAAAGAAGAAATTGAAGCCATTAAAAGCAGTGCATTTATTCAACGTGAAATTGATAAACAAATGACGATCAAGGAATCTCTAGAACATATGCTCAATGACATCGATATCAGAAAAACTGAATTGCATGAAGATGTTTCAAAAGAAGAACTTAATGCTCTTTTTAATGATATTGATAAAGTAAACTCAATTATTTCGGAACTTCTGGATCAGCATAAAAAATTCTTCAATCCATACTGGGGAGAAATGATGAGAGCAGGATTGGAAGAATCGCGCTTTGCCGATCAAGTTGAAAAATATGCTTGTATCTATATGACAAAAGTAGCGGATTTAATTTCTTATTCACCTAGAACTTATTTCAGACCTTTTAGACGAACTCTCCCACACGAACTTTAAAAATTGAAAATATATCTCCCAAGATTTTTTGCCATAGCCTCCGGCCATGACATAAGACTGGGGGATTTTTCGATCTAGTAAAAAATTATAAATTAAAGTATCTCGATCTAATAATTGCTCACGAGTTAATTTTAATTTTTCAGTACTTGGAAGTTCATCAAATTCATATGGGTCGGCCCCGTTAACAATTATGACCACATCAGGACGAGGATAATTTTTATCCAACTCATTAAGCCCAACTCTAAGCTTATTAAGATATTCTGACTCTTCACCAACATCTATTCCAATATCAACATTGCAGGGAATAAACCATGGATCGCGCACTGATCCTGAATCGAGAGGCCAGCCCTCTTTCATATGAACACTCATTGTCACAATACTTGGATCTCGTGCCGTAAGTTCGGCCGTGCCGTCTCCCTTATGGGCATCAACATCAATGACCCAGGCAGTTTTAATTAGATTTTCTTTTTGAAGTTTTCGAATTGTGATCACAATGTCATTAAGTAAACAAAAGCCTCGTCCTGCAAAACTCATTGCATGGTGCATGCCTCCACCTAAAAAATAACTAAATCCATGATCGAGAGAAAATTTAGTGGAGTAATAAGTCATTCCAATTTGTTTTAAAATCACCGCCAGAGCATCTTTGAATTTTTTTTCAGCAAGCTTTGGATTATAACGATGATAATTTCCTGTTTGATCTATCAATTCATAACAAGACAGCATTTCATATTCAAGCTCCGCTTCACTTCCAAATAAGCGATCTAGATAATCCTTTTGATGGACCAGTAGTAAGTCACTCATGGTAATTTTGGGAGTTAGGTTAGGATCAAAATAACTAAGACTTGGATCTATTTTTTTTAAGTGATTAAACACACTAAACGCACGATCATCCACGATCGGAATATCTATTCCATATTCAGAAAATCTGAAATCCAGATCGGGATGATAAAAAATCATTTACCAAGAAAACTGGCAGTCAACTTGTGCCCAAGCATTTGTGAATGGATCGTAATAATTTGAGTAAACATAAGCATCAGCATACATTCCCGGAGTCACATAAATTTGATTAAACCAAGCATTTAAAACTACTCCACGACTTGTTTGTCCAAAAGCATTTCCTGAACAAACAAAAGGGCGTCCAGTATTATTAAATACTCTAGCTGTTGCAACTTCACCATTTACAAAAAAACTCATTTGAGGAACAAATGCAAATACAGATGATGTAAGTGCTACAAAAATAGCGGCCGATAACATAATTTTTTTCATCATTAATATCCTTTTTATTTGACTCATAAGATAGATGCCTTATGAATCATTTTTGCTCTAAATTTGCAAGAGCTATGGCCTCTTCAACTATTTCTTTTTTAGGTAGATTATCTAAAGCTTTAAAAAGAGATAGAAGTTGTTCCTTATTTTTTGCTCCACATAAGGCCACACTCAATTCTGGGTAAAGCAGATTGTGAGCAAGGGCAAGCTCAAGACCGGTATGGTGGTGTTCGTCCAATAAAGTCCATATTTTTTTCATCGCTAAAAATTTTGATTTGTTATCAGCATTTTTCCACCACGGGGCCCATGAACGGCAATCACTTGTTTCAAATTTTCTTTTTTCATCCACTCGCCCTGTAAGAATTCCCTTATCGAGAGTTCCCCAGCTCATAAAACTAATATCATTTTCTTTTATGTGAGGAAAAAGAGTGGCGCTTAAATTATTTTGAAAAAGATTAAATTCGGATTGAACAACTTCAATTTTATCGCATTCTGAAGCCTTAGTAAGTTCTTCAATATTAGTATTGCAAAGACCAATATGTTTAATTTTTCCTTGAGCTTTTGCTTTTGAAAGGACGTCTAACGGACGTCTAATGTCTACCTTAGAATCCGGCCAGTGAATCATATAAAGATCGATATAATCACTCTGAAGATCTCGCAAACTTTGTTCTAGCATTTTTAAAGTAACAACTGGATCATTATTCATATCGACCCGTTTATTAGCCGACCATGTGACACCCGACTTTGAAACTAAAAAGACTTTATCTCGATTGTGTTTAAAGGCTTTTCCCATTCTGATTTCAGAGAGGCCGAATCCATAAATAGGAGCTGTATCAAAAATTCTAAGCCCTAAATCATAGGCCATATTTAAAAGATCAATGGCAGATGATTCGCTGATATCTCCAAAACCATAGCCTCCACCTTCACCACTAATGGCCGCTCCGCCAAAGGCAAGAGGAATCTTTGAAACGGTCTTAAGTAGTTGCGTCATTAGCCTTCTTTCCTTGTGAAGTTTTTAGAATCAGTGTATTAATATGCAAAGAGATTTTGATCTTCTTTTTTTAAACTGTACAGTTGGAATACATATGCCGGTACTTTTAAGGTTCTTTGCCCTTAACACTTTTATTGCTGCTTTTATTTTTATAAACTCAACATGTAAAGCCGATGAATCGGCGCAGTCACTTATTCTGCAAAAAATATCCCAATTAAGAAATAAATCTGAACAATCATCTCCAGATTTAAAAATTGTCCGAAATGCACGTTCGCAAAAAGGAGCTGAATCCTATACAAGATTTACTAATTTTTTGCCTCAAGCTAATTTTAATATAAAAAAAGATAAAGATTTTTTTGAATCAAGAA
>JAURXW010000054.1 GCA_030654205.1 Bacteriovorax sp. | reverse complement strand
AAAACAACTCTTCAAATTGAATCAGGTAAAATTATCGGATTAGTTGGTGCCAATGGTGCTGGAAAAACAACTCTGCTTAAAATACTTTCAGGACTTGTTACTCCCACAAGCGGAGAGGCACGTGTTTTGGGATATATTCCTTGGGAACGTAAGAATGATTTTTTACGACAAATAAGCATTTTGCTTGGACAAAAAAATCAGCTCTGGTGGGATATCTCCCCCGTTGATTCTTACGCCCTACTCGCACGAATTTACGATATCGATTTAAATAAGGCACGCGCCAGAGTAAATGACTTAGCAGAAATGCTTCAATGTTCGCATGTTTTAAATACTCAGCTACGCCGATTAAGCTTGGGTGAAAGAATGAAAATGGAAATTATTGGAGCTCTTTTACACGAGCCTCGGATTTTATTTTTAGATGAACCAACTATTGGACTTGATATTATGGCCCAAGAAAACATTAGAAATTTTCTGGCCAATTACGTGAAAGAAAAAGAACCAACAGTTATTTTAACTAGCCATTATATGGATGATATCGCAACCCTCGCTGATAGGCTTTTACTTATTAGCAAAGGAAATATTGTATACCAAGGCACAGTAGATGAATTTGTAGCCAATAGTAATAGTCAATTGGCCCAAGATGAAAAGGTAGATTTTGAAGAAGTCATTCGCCGTTTTTTGGAAACGGAATCTCGCATTCGCTAAATTGGCGATCGTTAGTAATTTGGAGTATCGACTCAATTATTTTATCGACGTCATTGTTCAGCCAGTTCTCACAACAGGAATAGAAATTCTTTTATGGTTTGCTGTTTTTAAAGGTGCTCAAAGTACCACTATAAATGGTTTTGGCCGCGAGTTTTATTTAAGCTATGCATTATGGTCCGCTTTTTTTGCTCGTATCGCGGCCAGTTGGATGTACGAATTTAAAATGATTGAAGAAGTAAGCTCTGGCTCAATAAATAGCTTAATTGTTCGCCCAATGGGATTTTATGAGTATTACCTTTCTCAACTCATGGGTTATAAATTAATTACGACTGTTATTTCAATGATAGTTCCAATTATTGCTGCCTATTACTTTGATCTTCCAACTCATTTCATGAGAATACCTATCGCCATCGCTTTGTGTTTTTATTATTTAATCTTGGTTCATACTATTAGTTTTTTAGTAAGCTGTGCTGCATTTCACTTTACTAAGATTACCTCATTCACTGTTGCCAAAAATTTAATGTTATGGATTTTAACAGGTGAGCTCTTCCCCCTAGATTTGATTCCAGGAATTTGGAAAGATCGCTTAATCGCGCTGCCTTTTTCGAGTGGTGTTTTTTTACCAGTTGGATATATCACTGGACGAGTAGGAATAGAATCTGTTGTAAATGGATTTATATCAGTAACTTTTAGTATTATCGTTTTAAATTTTCTAGGTGCATGGCTTTGGAAAAAAGGCTTAGATAGCTATGCTGGGACAGGTGCCTAATGCATTCAATAATTTTAAAATTTAAAAAATATTTTTTTCTCTATATGGCCATGTTTAAAGCAAGTTTCATTGCGGATTTAGAATACCGGGCCAATTTTTTTACCCGAATATTAACCGATGTTTTTTGGTACATAGCCCAGATTGCAACATTCGAAGTGCTTTTTAAGCACACTCAAAAGATTGGCGACTGGGATGTGCATCAGATGCGCGTTTTTTTGGGACTACTTTTTGTGATAGATGCTTTTTACATGATTATCATTCATGAAAATCTAGAAAATATGTCTGAAAAAGTTCGAAAAGGAGACCTCGATCTCTTATTGGCAAAACCAGTTAACTCTCAATTTATGATCACTCTTCAAAAAGCTAATACGGCCTTAATTGGTAATTTAATTTTGGGGACCAGTTGGCTTTTGTATAGCCTCGCAGGCCTTGATCATTTTAATTATTATAGATTATTTTGGTTATTGATGCTCATTCCTTGCTCTTTAGTTGTCATTTATTCTATGCGCTTTATTTTTTCTGCAACCGCCGTTATCTTCACTCGATCAGAAAATTTACAATTTTTATGGTGGCAAGTTTATCGCATTGGTATGAGACCTGACTCTATGTATAACCCATTCATTAAATGGATCATTTTATCTGTTATTCCCGTTGGAATTATTGTCAGTATACCGGCCAGGGCACTACTGAATCCTCCCAATTATTTTTATATTTTTTGGCCTGTCATACTTGTCCCCATACTTTTATTTTTAACTAATAGATTTTGGAAATTCGCTCTCAAATTTTATACCAGTGCTAGTTCATAATATTTAAAAAAGTAGATGGTATCGGACTTGCACTGTTTAGTCTTCAGGATCAACCTAAACAATGGAGACTAGTATGGATTCAAGTTCTATTTTAACAGAGAGCGGACGCAATAAATCAATGCAGGAAGATAAAATGACAACTGCAGTTGAGAAGCAAACCTCAAAAATGCCAACTTCTTTTTTTCTAATTCTCTCGGGGGTAGCTGTAGCTTTATCGCTAGGTCTTGCCATTAGCAAAAAAGAAAAAAGATGGGCCAATTATGTTGGCCAATGGGTTCCAACCATTTTACTTCTTGTCATCTATGATAAAATTGCCAAGAATCATAGCGCTGACAAAAAAGAGAAAGAGCATTTTCTTCATTAAGTTTTCTTGAAAAGGTTTCTTTAAATAATCTCAAATTTAATTTAAAGAAGCCTTTTCAATTTGTTCAGCTCGATCCTTTAAGGTGGCCAGCAAATATTTTCGTTGTCCATCGGTCATAGTATTAAGAACTACTGCCACTAATTCTAAATATCTTCTTTGATCTTCATCAAAGACTTTTGCGTAATGCTCTTCTCGCAAATTATTATAATTATAAAAAAGCTTGTGAATAAATTCTTTACGGATTTTCTTGTCTGAAAAAGATTCGACAAATCTATCAGTCAGTATTTGACGATTAAGCCTTTGCTCCTTAATGAGAATTGGATTTATTTTGCAAAAATTATAAATTTCAATTTGTTGAACAGTTTCAAGATTTCCCATCCAGTCCTCAAATTGTTTTTCAATTTTGTCATATCTTTTATCCGATCCAAGATCCTTGGTTTGATTATCGAATTCTTTTTTAAAAATAATCAATTGCTCTGGATTAAGCACATCAATAAGGCCTTGAACATTAGGCTCAAGCACAATAAGAGTTTTATCAAATATTTTAAAAAACTCTACCTTGTGGGAAATAATTTTTTGTAGATTTAGAGTTCCATCTTTTTTAATATCGTCACTAATCAAATTAAGCTGCTTTCCCAAAAGTGGAAAAATGCCCTTACGAATTTTATAAATGTCTTCTTTTAATGAATTTTTTACTAATTGAGATTGCACATTAGTTAAGTCAAAATAATTGTCTACTTTCCGAAACAAATAAACATCCATCCAATTTATAACTAGGCTGATTCGAGTGCAGCTAGAAAAAAGGATGAAAAGTGAAAATAATGGAACAAAGTTTAATTTTCTCACCTTCTAACTAGATCAGTGATTCATAGTGAATACAAGCTGGCCTGCAACTTGAACTAAGGACTGTTTATTGCAGAGTAACTTAGAAGAGAAAATCACTTTGATAAGGGAGGGAATTTGAAATTTACAAAAATTATGCCATGGAATGCATTGGCCATACTCGCTTTATTTGTCTTAGTCGTTATAGTGATAGATGTTCCAACAGATGATCAAATCGCAAAAATCATTGTCGGCAACCACAACACAATTACAGTAAAAAAGCTTTAACGATTACCATTCACAGGACCGCGAGGTCTTTCAGTTGGCTGGTTTTTAATTTCTGAGGGATGTAAGGTCGCGCCATATTCTCGGCGGAACATTTTTTTAATAGAAGTATCACTTTGAGCAGTTTTTCTGAATGTATCTGGTATTTGGAGTTGATCCGCACAGCGAACACAAATCCATTCAGCTTCGGTTGTAGGATTTCGGTGTTTATATAATTCTACATCTGGGCGAACTTGATCACAGGCTTCACAAAAATTTCTTTGCTCTTGATGAACAACATCTTCAGTGACCTTTTTCTTGGCAATTTTTGATCGTTCATTAGGAGCAATTGGTTTTGCTACTTCTTTAATACCGATCTTGGCCAATGCGTCTTTCATGCTTCCCATAATTTCCTCTTACAAAATTTTTTAAATAATAACAGACTTTTTTCATAAAAAAAACATCCTAAAAAGGATCTTTAGTATATTCCCAGAGATTATCCTTGATAAAGCCTGGTGCAAAAAAAGCAATAAATAGGGAAAAGCGCCTTATTCGGGCAAAACTCTTCATTCCCCAAGGATAATGACTAAGTAAAAGACTTTGATCAATAATGCCAAAAAAGTAATCCAGTACAATCCCCATAAGAAATAGAAGATCTAATATTCCAAAATAAGGAATCCAGTCAGGAATAAAAAGAATTCTGACTATGGTCATTAGACAAATACCTAAAATAATTTTTTTATCCCTCAATGGAATACGCGGATCTTTAAATATCTCATTAAGAAATTCTTTAATTTGCTTGAAGAAGTTTTTCATGAACAAAATTATACATTAAAAACAAAATAAAAAAAGCCAGGATAACCCTGGCTTTTTTATGAAAAGAAATGAATTTGATTTATTTTATTTCCATGAATCTTGGTAGGCCTGTACTTTGGCTTTAAGAGCTGCAATTTGTATTGATAGATTGGTTTGCTCTACACTACTACCAGTAACAACATTTCCGTCCTTAAGATCACTTTTAAATCCGGCCATAACCTTTTTCCAAAGCTTAGGTGCATTCCAAGTATCGTCCATTTCTCCATTTGTAAAAAGAGAAATTTCAATTGCGTCAGCTTTTAAAAAACCAGTTACATTCATTTTGATATAATTTTTAAATGGTGTTTTTAAAAGAAAATCAATTGACCCAATTCGGTTTATAGTTTCTTCCATTTTCTTAACCGTCTTTAAAGGTTTCGCTAGAAGACTATTATCCAAATACGTTCCAAGAAAAAAGACTCTTGCCATTAAAAAAGCATATGCTTCATCTTGATAAAGACCACCTTCATAAATTTGTTCTTCGATTATTTGTGTGATTTTTTCCGTAGGAGTAAAACCTGCAATAGTTAAAATCTGATTAAACTTGATCATTTTTTGGTGATCATACTCTTCAACTATGTCCGTTGGAAATTGCCCTTTCTCATTTTTTAATGAATCATCAGGCTTGCCATCGTTAATTTCTTTCAACAAAAGAAATGTATATTCCATTAATTCTTCAGTCGTTGCAGCTTCCGAAAACTTTTTAGCTCCAGCAATCATACCAAGGGCAACCGGAGTTAAGTTTTTAGTATTTTCCTTTTCAAGCATATCGTTTTTTGAAAGAATTAATTTTTGTAAACGAATATTTTCATTAGTTTCGGCAATAACTTTATTAGTTGTAACGATACCAATATTTGTTTGTTTCATTCCAGCATTGGTTTGATCCATTTTATCATCCATGGACTTTGTCGCTTTCATTGCATCAACTGCATCACAACCTACGACCAAAGTTAACAAGGAAACTAATATTAAGGCAGACTTCATTACTTATCCCCTTTAAGAAGAGTTGCTCTTAAAGTTGCCAATCCGCTATCCGCAGCTTTTCCAATCCAGATTGAAAAAAT
>JAURXW010000346.1 GCA_030654205.1 Bacteriovorax sp. | reverse complement strand
TTGATGTAATTCAGCACTTGTATCCAAAGAAGTATAATTTTAATTAAAACTTAAACAACTCGATACTATTTTTATAACTCTGTTTTAAAATAGTATCGAGTTCCACTCCTTTAACTTCTGCAATTTTTTCCGCAATAAATGGTAAATAGTAAGGTGCATTTTCAAATCCACGGTATGGATCAGGAGTCAGGAAAGGGGAGTCTGTTTCCAGTAGAATTTTTTCAAGTGGAGTGATCCGCAAAGCATCTCTGACGTTTTCAGCATTTTTAAAAGTTATAATGCCATTAAATCCCAAACAAAAATTTTCATCCAAGGCAAATTGAGCGAGTTTTAATCCGGAGGTGAAACTGTGAATAACCCCTTTTCGTTTTAATGTCGTACTAAAATTTTTAAGCACGGCAATCGTATCTTCATCCGCATCACGCGAGTGAATTACTACTGGAAGATTATGGTCCACCGCAATTTGAAGTTGTTCTTCGAATGCCTTTAATTGTTCCTCGCGGGGAGATTTAGAATAGTAAAAATCTAGCCCTATCTCGCCTACGGCAACAATTTTTTTATTTTTGAGTGGGTCATTAAGGTTTTTTAAAACGTGATTTTTAACTTCCTCGTTCCACTCACTTCCTTCATGAGGATGGAGACCTTGCGTGCAAAAAATTTCTGGAAAGGCATTGGCAATCGCGATAACTTCATCCAAATTTCGTGGAGAAGTTGAAATAGTAATCATTTTTTCAATATTGTGTAGTCGCGTTTTCGCGACTACTTCTTCTCGAGTCATAGAATTCAGCATATCCAAATGGAAATGAGTTTCAATAATTGGAAGATCACAAATTGGAATTTCTCGCTTTGCTTTACTCATTTTATCTTCCAGATTTTCTTAGCAACTCATCCATTATGGCAAATAGTTGAGCTGGTGGAAGTGCCCCTTCAATTTTTACACCGTTAATCAAGTAACTTGGTGTTGAACGAATATTAAATGGGTCGGCAGCAGCGATTAAAGCTACTACTTTTTCTTTAGTTTTTGGATCTGCAACACAAGCTTCAAGTTTATTTGATTTTATGTATTGATCAAGAAAACCTGATTCAAATTTATCTTGGTTTTGAAAAATTTCATCATGAGTTGTAGCGAAATTTTGAGGTGGCATACAGCTAGCAGCATAAGCGGCTTTACAAGCATACTGGTGAAGCGGATTTTTCATATTGGGATTGCATGAATTATCCAATGGATAATAAAAATATTGGATGTCAATTTTACCGACATATCGAGCCGCAATTTGGGGCATAAGTTCTGAAAGCGCTTTACAGGCCGGGCATTCAAAATCAGAAAAAATAACCATTTGAATTGGTGCATTTGGAACAGCTGCAATTTTAAATTCTGAAGTAATTTTAGGAGATCCTAAATTAGCAAGTGAGTAAAATTGTTTTAAAGTATCACCAGCTATATCATTTTGAGCTTTAGCTTTTGAATCAACATTCATTTTCGTAAGTCCACTCACAACAAGAACGATAAGGGCAAAAGCGGCCAAGTATCCAGCAGCTGGTTTTATGCTTTTACTTTTTCTATAGAAAAATAAAAGGGTTAAACCTGAAACAATATAATAAAGGGTACAAAACGGACAAAGCCCTTTTAGTATAAAAAGTGAATATGAAAATAAAAGAACACAGCCGATAAAATTGACAACAATTGTAAAATAAATCGATCGTTCGTAGTCTTCATTTTTAATCAGGAGTCCACCCAATATAAAAAATCCAATGAGAGCGCCAAATAAAGCAATGGGAACACCGGCAATATTTCCAAAGGTAGAAAGAGTTGTTTTATCACAATTAAAAAATTGGTTAACATTACAAAGTGATTTACTTTCAAGTCCTGTTGGAAATCGTAGGTCAAAATAATGTTGAGTCAGATAAATTGAAAATCCAATCATCAATATACTTAATACAGAAAGGATGATGGTGGTGTTTAGTAACTTGTCCTGATAAATTGTCGACTTATGCATTTCTCTAACTCCATTTAGGGTATATAAATATTCCAATTTCTTTTTATTGTTTGATTCTGACGATAACTATGAAAATCATTGTGCAAAAAAGTACATATTCCTGACTCCTCAATTATTATAGTCGGAGAGATTTGTTTTAATTGAGTACGGGCAACTTCTGCTAAATCAAAATAGAGTTTACCTTCGTTTTCAATGAATGCCGATTTTAAGGAAAAGTTTTCTTTAAAATCTGGTTGAACTTCATACCGAAGTGTACTGATGTGAGGACCAATAAAAGCATACAGAGGGTTAATTTTTTTAACGATATCGCTGTTTAGTATTTCATTTTGAAGACCTTTCCAGCCAGCGTGAATAAGAGCGTGCTCTTTTTCTCCCAAAAGAAGAATTGGTAAACAGTCAGCTGTTAATATTGCCAATGGAGTAGTGGAACTACCAACAATGCCATCAGCAATTTGTTCATTGCAGTTTTTTTCTTCGAGAACAATTGAAGAGTGAGTTTGTTTGACACAAAGAAGGTCAAAATCTGGTCTTGACTGATAAACACAGAATCGACCGCGAGAAAGTTCCTTAGTTAAAACTAATACAGCATTAGGCATTAGATACTCTTAAATATTTTTTATACTTTGTCTCGAATATTCCAAAACGTCCTGAAATATTTTGGGAGCTGGAACTTCAAAACGCAATCTTTTACCCGTAATAGGGTGAACAAGTCCTAAAACTTTTGCATGAAGAAATGGATAAGAGTAGTCCCCAATTAATTCCTTATAGGCCGGCCCAAGTTTCATCATATGTTCATTTTTTGAGCTGTACATAGAATCACAAAGAATTGGCATTTTTAAAATATCAGCAGTGTGCACTCGAATTTGATGAGTACGTCCTGTTTCCAATTTAAATTCCATATGCAGGTGACGATCGTATATTTCTAAAACTTTATAATGAGTGATTGCCGTTTTTCCTCGAGTCCCACTGTTTTTCATTTTTAAGCGATTATGTGGATCTCGACCAAGCAAACTTTCAATTGTCCCATAAGATTGGCAACGATTTTTGATTACCAGTGCTTCATAAACGCGTTCAATATCGTGAGTGGAAAACAATAAAACTAAACCTTCATGACAAGCTTGAGTTTTAGCAATAACCATTACTCCGCTTGTTCCTTTGTCTAATCGATGAACAATACCCGGGCGTCTTTGATCGCCAATTCCCGTTAAGTCTTTGCAGTGCCATAAGACAGCGTTGACTAAAGTTCCAGAATAATTTCCTGGAGCGGGGTGGGTAACCATTCCGGCAGGTTTATAGACAAAAAGTAAGTGTTCGTCTTCGTAGAGAATTTCAAGTGGAATATTTTCAGCTTCAGCTACACAGGCCATCGGAGGTGGAACTAGGATTTCAATAATGGTTCCAACCGGGGGCATTTTTTTTAATTCTATTTTGGGAATTGGAAGAGGAGATTCATCTCCAACAATAATTTGGTCTTTTAAAAAAAGATTTTTTAAAAAAGTCCGAGAATGGCCCGATGATTTTTCTGCTAAAAATTGATCTAATCGTTTATATTTTTCGCGGTCTTCGGCCGTGATTGTATAACTTATAAATTCTTCTTCAGTTGCTTGAGTATCTAAAGTTGGGTCTTCGACTTGGTCTACTGGAGTGTTCACGCGCGGTCTCTGATTAAGGTTTTAACTTTTTCATTCGAGCGACAAAAGAGTTGGCCACGACTTCCGGTTTTAGTTTTAAACATTTCGCGTATTGGAATACAAATCCGCGAACGTAAACTGAAGCAGGTAGTTTATCGTAGTCTTCACTCTCTATACTTTGAAGGTAAAGTTTTGAGACCTTAGTCATATCACTTAGGCGTTCAAGGTCAACACTTTTGTATTCGCGTATTTTACGCAGTAATTCACCAGTAAATTCCGTAGCGTCATCAATTTCTTTTTCGAAAGCAGCATTTATTATATAATCTAGAGCAAAGTGCTTTTGGGTTACTAGCTTACTAATATTAGTTGTATTTGAGAGGGTTTGTGCCGCTTTTTGCGACATTTCACCTGTTGAAATTGGAGCTGAGGACTGAGAATTTATAGTGAATTCTTCACGCAGCATAGAGCTAACGGAAGTATTATTTGATTTACCATTATTGCTATAAACAGATTCTCCTCTTTGAGGAGCTACGCGGTCGGATAGTGCATTATAGTTTAGGGCATTGAATTCGCGGTTAATCCCACGGGCTTCGTCATAGCGTTTTCTTTTCATCGGGTCAGAAAGAATAGAGTAAGCCTCTTCGACTAATTCTAAAACATTTCGACATTCCTCTGCGCTCATTAAAGAGTAGAGGGCCAAAGAATCTGACGAGTACGCCGATTTAGCTCGATGATAGCTGTGGTATATTTCTTCTGATCTTGCGATTGAAGGGATTTCTAGAACTTCATAATAATTTTTTAAATCACTGCTCATACTTGCTTTCTCAATTCTTATCTCTGTTATCTGACTCATTAATTAATATTCAATAGGCGATGGATGATTCTATCAAAATTATTCACAAGTGCTGAATTTGGAAATTCCATCAAAAGAGGTTTTCTCTTTTTTACACTTTGCCAAACAGTCGCATCGTAATCAAGGTAACCAACATAATCGAGATTGATTCCGAAATATTTTTTACTAATTAGTTTCATCGAAAAACCAATATCAATATCTGCCTGTGTACGAACTTGATTAATAATTAATCTAGGATTTAATTTATTAATTTCAGAGCGAAGTTTTTGGCCAACGATTGGGTTGATTTCAATCACTCTATTAATGAGATCGGCAGGTGTAGAATTTTGAGAAATTTTGGCGTTCATAGCTTGGTCAATTAAAGGACCAATTTCTAATAATTCCTCGGCCATTTTTAATTTGCGGTGATAAACGGCTTTAATAAATCGGTAAGAGTTTTCAATTGATGTAGGCTCAGGAAGTGTAGTGATAATTCCTTGATCAGCCGAAATAAAAAAATCAATAGTATTAAATGTTGTTCCTGCTCCTAGATCTAATAAAACATAATCAACAGGAAGCTCGCTTAATTGATTGAGCAGTTTTGCTTTTTGCATTTGTTTTAAATTAGCTATTCCCAAATCATCTTGAGCACCACTAATAATAAATAAATTACTAATTGCTGTTGGAGTTAGTAGTTCATTTAAGCTTCGAACTTTTTTTGAAAGATAATCTGAAAGCGTTTTTTCAGGTATCGGCACACCCAAACATGTATGTAAATTAGCACCACCTAAATCGAGATCGATGGCAGCAACTTTATGGCCCATTAAAGCTAAGCAAATAGCAAGATTGGCGGTAACGAGACTTTTTCCAACGCCTCCTTTTCCTCCACCAATGGCCCAAACTTTTTGTTGGCCGGGTGACCCAGATCCCATATGTGACTGGAATTGGTTATTTAGGCTTGATTGATCATTTAATATAGACACAAGATTCCATCCTCTTCTAATAGCCCTAATCCACAATCTTAGCAGATATTTTATTTATTATAGGAAGAAAAAATACAAAATGTAAGGGAAAAAATCGCAAAGTAGTTGTAACCACTAAAACTTGTAATTAATGCAGGGAGATTTACAGCTGGAGGGCTTATATGTAAGCTAATTTGATATATTAGGTACTTGAATTCAATAAGTGACCATCTTACTTGGTTATTTAGCGCTAGGAGCCTCTTAATGGGACAAGCCCTACTTTCACAAGTCAGAATTTCTTCTCCAATGAGACTAAGATCTGACCTTCATATCGTTCGCAAACTATGGCATATGGCCACGGGTCTGATTGGTTTAACTATTTATTACAAATCTGGACTTTCAACGGACCTAATTGCAACTGTTCTACTGATATTTTCAGCCTGTGCTTTTTTTGTAGAATTTTTGCGTCTTCGCAACAGTAAATTAAACCAACTTCTTATGGTTTTGATGAAACCTGTAATGAGAGAGTCGGAAAAAAATGCAGTAAGTGGAATGCCTTTTTATGCGCTTGGTGTTTCTCTGTCGCTTTTTTTCTTTCCTACCCAGATTGCAATTTTATCAGTGCTATTTTTAATTTTTGCTGATCCGATCGCTTCTTTTTGCGGAATTCTTTATGGGCGCGATAAAATTCTTCCCAATAAATCACTACAAGGAACAATCGCGGCTTTTTCGGTTTGTTATATAGTGACGTTGGTTTTTGGACTTATCCATGCCAGTCCTAGCATGAATCTTTTAGTGTTTTCTATAATCGCTGGGGCCATTGGAGCAGTGTCAGAGCTTTGCTCACAATTCGTTGATGATAATCTTTGTATTCCAGTTATTTCGGGCCTGGGTCTTTTTCTGCTCAATTTTATTATTACTGTTTTTTAACTAACTTGCATTCTTATAATGATCTGTATCGAGGCGCTCAAAGCTTTTGATCGCCTCGCACATTTCAGTATCTTCAGTATCTGGGGTATTACCCACCAATAAAGCATTCATCATTCTCACACGATCAAGAAGAGAAGTACTTTCAAGAAAAATTTGCTTAAGCTCTATATCTTTAATAACGAACATACATAAATTATTAATTAATTTTACTGGCGAACTAATATCCTTCATAAAACGTTCACGCTCTCTGGCCGAATTAACGTGTCTATTAAGCCAGTGCTCGAGAATCGAATGCAATCGCATAATCGGCGAGCCTGAAAGAGTTTGAGTTTTTTCATCAAAATCGAAATAATCCTCCATATAATATTGAGGAAAAGGATCTTCTCTATGCATCGTGAGTAATTTGATTCTTGTCAAGCCTTGAATCACGGCATTTAAACTCCCATCGTTATTGTAATCAAGCATAGTAATCTTGGCCAAAGTACCAACACCTTTTGATCTTTGGTGTGGATGATAAAGAGCTATTTCAGTACTATTTTGAAAGCTTGAAACAAGCAGTTTTTTGGAAATTTCATCGGTTACCGTTAATGGAATAATGGTTTGGGGATAGAAAATATTATTTAGTAGGTACAGTGTGGGCACCGTCTTTTTCATTGGTACATTATAAGTTATAAGCTTGAAAAAATCAGAATTGAGCCTATTGCCTTGAATTCCTGAAAAGACATTGAGATAATAATGCCAATTCTTAGAGCCTTTTGAGAAAATCTAATTAAATACAAGGATTGCAGTGATTAAAGAATTAACACCCACAATTGTTCGCAAAATTTGGGGTGGAAAAAAATTGGAAGTGATGAAAGGATTCCCGGCGGATTCTGGCGCTGCTCTTGATCCTATTGGTGAAACATTAGAGATTTTTGATAAAGAGCTTTCTTATTTAGCAAAATTTATTGATACGAGTGATGAGCTTTCAATCCAAGTACATCCTGGAGATGAATATGCTCGAGTACATGAAAATTCTTCTGGTAAAACCGAATGCTGGGTAATCCTCGAAGCAGTTCCAGGGGCCGGAATTTATTTGGGGCTAAAACCTCATGTAACTAAAGATGTATTAAAAAATGCGCTTAAAGAAAAGCATGCAATCAATGAATTGTTAAATTTTTATCCAGTAAACCGGGGAGATTTCTTTTATGTTTCCTCGGGAAGTATTCATGCGATTGGAAAAGATATAACTCTTGCAGAGGTACAACAAAATTCGGGCATCACATACCGGGTTTGGGATTGGAATCGACTTGATGAAAAAGGTGTTAGTCGTGAGTTGCATGTTGAAAAAAGTTTAGACGTTATTAATTTTGATCCTAAATTTAACACTCCTGATTTTTTTAGAAGAAAATATGAATTATTTAAAGCTGAAGGACCAAGTGAGCTTTGTCATCATCCAGATTTTAATTTATTTATTTTAAATTTGAAGAAAGGTGAGAGCTACCAAAGAGATCTATCTCTAATAACCAGGCCATGTTCTCTGCTGAACCTGGAAGGGGAAATTCTCGTCAATAACAAAAAAGTAAATTCTTTTTGTGCAGTTACTTTAGAGGATGAGTCAATACTATCAGTCACTGCTATCGAAACTGGAACTCTTTTAATTATTTTTTGATTTTTTATTATTTATAACAGGGGCATGACAGTGAAATTATTTTTTGGACTTATTTTAATTTTAATAGTTACTCAAATTGTTCAGGCAAAACAATTTGCGATTTAT
>JAURXW010000337.1 GCA_030654205.1 Bacteriovorax sp. | reverse complement strand
GTAACAGTACTTCTCCGGGAGATGTTCGTTTCAAAGATTTGAATAATGACGGATTAATTACAGATGCAGATAGAACTTTCATAGGTAATCCTAATCCTGATTTTGCAGCCTCTTTAAACAATACAATAACCTATGGCAATTTTAGCTTAAATGTTTATTTACAGGGGGTTTATGGAAACGATGTCTTCAATGCTAATAGATTGTATACTGAAGCTATGTCAATTACAACTAATCAATCGGTTTCTGTTTTAGACAGATGGACTGCACCTGGAACAAGTAATACTATGCCAAGAGCGGTTTATGGAGATCCAAATAATAATAATAGGGCTTCATCACGATACATTGAAGACGGTTCGTATTTAAGAATTAAAAATGTAACACTTACTTATAACCTTCCTGAAAGTTTATTTGGAAAAGTAATTTTTGATTATGCTAAAGTTTATATGTCAGGACAAAATTTGTTCACTTTTAGCAATTATTCTGGTTTTGATCCAGAGGTTTCAACTAATGGTATCGACAATAATTTATATCCATTGACAAGAACAATATCTCTTGGTTTTAATGTTGGATTTTAATAAATAGAAAACATGAAATTTATAAAAAAAATAGTTTTTGTAATAGCAATTTTTGCTTGTACACAATGTTCCAATGATTTCTTAGAGAAAACGCCTTTGGACACCATAAACACTTCAAACTATCCTTCAAATGCTAATGAATTAATCACCTTGGTAAACGGTGCTTATCAACCGTTGCAATGGCCGAAGTTATATAATTTACGAATGTGGACCTCAGATATTATGGCAGGGAATAGTATCGTGGGTGCAGGAGGAGGATCTGACGGAATTGAAACTCAAGATAACGCTAATTTCGTTACTACCACAGATAATCAGGGAGTTTTAGATATCTGGAGAGGACCTTGGCCGGGGATTCTAATGTCAAATATGGTGTTAAAAGTGGCGCCGGATTTAGCTATTGATGAAAATATAAAAAAGCGTTCTATTGGGGAAGCATATTTTTTGAGAGCACATTATTATTTTATTTTAGTACGCTATTTTGGAGATTTACCATTAATTACAACTCCTCAAAGTTCAGATAGTGAATTGTATCCGGAACGTGTTTCTAAAGATTTAATTTATCAACAAATTATTTCTGATTTAGAAGATGCAGCTGAGTTATTACCCAATAAAAGTCAATATTCAGGAAATGATATTGGCAGGGCAAATAGAGGGGCTGCTTTGGCAGAATTAGCAGAAGTATATCTTACTCTTGGAAATAATTGGCAAAAAGTAGTTGATTTGACTACTCAAGTTGAAGGTTTAGGCTTTGGTTTAAATACGAATTACGCAGATAATTTTAATCCGGCAAATGAAAACTCTATTGAGTCTCTCTTTGAAGTACAATATGAAAGTAATGGAGGATACAGTTTTTGGAGTAATGAAAATCAGTCAGCATGGACCAGTACTTTTATGGGGCCAAGAGGAAGTAATTTTGTAGGCGGAGGCTGGGGTTGGAATCAACCCACTCAGGAATTTATTGATTCATATGAGCCCAATGATAATAGAAAAGATGCTACAATATTATACCCTGATGGTCCAGCATTTGACGGTAAACAATATAGTGCGTCGTATTCAACAACTGGTTTTAATGTTAGAAAATTCTTAGTCCCACTTAGTCTTTCTTCTTCGTATGATAATAGCCCGTTGAATTTTCCTATTTTGAGATTTTCTAATGTATTACTAATGAAATCAGAAGCATTAAATGAATTAGATCAAACGGTACAAGCTGCAATTCCTTTGAATAAAGTAAGAAATAGGGCTGGGTTGCCTGATATTGCTTCGGGTTTGAGTAAGGAAGCATTTAGAATTGCTGTTTTGAAAGAACGAAGAGTCGAATTGGCTTTTGAGGGACAAAGATGGTTTGACCTGACGCGAGTAAATCAAGGACAATATGGGCTTGATTTTCTTCATTCGATTGGAAAAATGAATGCTGCTTCAAAACATTTGTTATTTCCAATTCCTCAAATAGAAAGAGATAGAAATCCAAAACTAACCCAGAATCCGGGGTATTAAAAAACAACAGTATGAAAAATAATTTTATAAAAACACTTACTATTCTTGGTGCTTTATTTATTGCATTAATGAATACATCATGTGAGGATTTATTGAGTGATTCAATCTTCAATTTTAATGATGAGTTAAAGCTAACTACTTCAAATGAAGAAGTAGTTTTAGATGAACGTAAACCAAATGAAAACGTAACATTCAAATGGACTACTGGAACAAATAAAGGCACAGGAGCTGGAATTAGTTATGTTCTTCAAATTGACAAAGAAGGTAATAATTTTGCAACACCTTTGGAATATGAAATGGGAAAAAATGTTTTTTCTTTTTCATTGAATTGGGCTACACTGAATTCTATTTTGATAAATACATTTGGAGTGCAAGCGGGTACAACCCAAATAATGGAAGCTAGAATTATTGCAACTGTCTCTAGCCCAAATGTGGAAAAACAAATTTCAAAAATAGCATTTATAATCACAACCTATGTGCCTG
>JAURXW010000335.1 GCA_030654205.1 Bacteriovorax sp. | reverse complement strand
CCGCCTAATAGTATTAACCTTCCAATTCCTCGAAAATTAAAAGCTTTGAAGATTGGAAGTGCTGAAAACTTTTCTTTACTTGCATATGCAAGTATAAACTCTGTTCCTAATTCAAAAATATTCGGTAAGGTTGGTCTTTTTCCTGGCACACGAGCTCAAATTAATCTTGACCCAGAAGAAGTTATCGGTGGAGCTGGAAATATTTTTGGCAGTGACGATGATACCAATCCTATTAATTTATTAAGCATTGCTAAGCTTGATATGGTTTCAGCTTATAATGAGGCACAGAAAATTATTCCTGATCTTGATAAAGTGGCATTATCTTCGGATTTTATGAGTAAAAAAAATCTGTCTTCTGGATGCTATAAATGGAAAGGAGATCTCGTTATTATGAATGATGTTTTACTAGAAGGGTCAGAGTCAGATGTTTGGATTTTTAAAATTCCTTCAAATCTAAAAATATCTAATGGAGTTCATCTCACTTTGAGTGGAGGGGCCAAGGCCAGCAATGTTTTTTGGCAAGTTGCTGGCAATGTTACTCTTGGGCCTGGAAGTAAGTTCGTAGGTACAATAATTGCTCAACAATTTATTCAACTGGAGCATAAGTCTTCTCTCGTTGGTCGAGCATTTGCTAAAAATGGTTATATCAATTTAGATCAAGCTTCAATTCTTAAACCATAATTTTTAGTATACATTTGATGCGTACAAGAGAGCGCCGCCTTTTAATTGGTCAATAATCTGTACAGAGTATCTTGGTTCAACTGCCGGACAACCCCAGCTTCTGCCTATTTTACTTCCAGGAGCTACATAGTCCGCCGGATGCATAACGATAGATCTGCTGCGGGCATTTGAGTTTGTATTTGAGAGTCCGTCTAGTTTTAATGAATACCCATGATTGCCCTCATAAGTTTCCGCTGTAAGGTAAAATCCTACCGAACTAGCTTCAGAGCCTGAAGTGTTGGAAAAAATTGTGGCATTTCCATCATAATCTGGATCAGAATTTTTTCCGTGTGCAACGAGATATTTATCTACATGGCCTGTATTCAAATCAATAATATAAAATCTCTCTTTTGAATTGTGTTGTTTAAAATCGATAACACCTATAACTCTTTTATTCGCGATCACATTTAAATGTGTCTCATAATAGTTAATTGCCCTACTTAAAAGTGTCGCCGGTACTTCATGGCCTGGATCTAGGAAAGAATATTTATCAGATAAGGGGGGGGCACTTCCTGTACCCGTATTCCCTGAACCTGATCCTGAAGTTTTTTCAGGAATTTTAGTAGTCACAACTGTGCCATCCGTAGCATTCGTTGAATTATTTGCTGAAACATTTGGTAATTTTGCTCCTGAAGCAAAAGCGGTATTTTGCATTACAGTTACAGAGATAGCTGCCATTATAATTAATCGCGACCAGGACATCACTGCCTGATATATGTGTTTACTTTGCTTCATCGTGAAGCTCCTTTTTTGTAGGGTTTAATCTTGTGGTTTTACCTATTGCAGTCGACGTACCAAATTGAATCTCGCTAAGACATTGAATGGTCCAAGGTGTTGCAAACAAATTTTTTGGGAGAGGTGCGTTCTGGCCTTTAAAAAGATACTGAATCTTTTAGTTTTTATTTAATTTAGTGATAAAATTTCACCGAAGGGTTTACTTTGTATGGTACAAACAGTTTTTTAAAGGGCATAAATGAAAATCAAAAATAAAAATCAAGCTGATGCTATTGAGCTTACTCCAGATAACCCAATTAAAATGGGTATTAACTGGTACCCAGGTCATATGGCCCGCGCCATCCGTGAAATTAAAGAAAAACTAAAATTAGTAGATATCGTCCTGGAGATCCGAGATGCTAGAGCACCTCTGGCCTCTGGCAATAGAGCGATGGAAGAATCACTTCGCCAAAAAAGTCGGTTAATTTTGCTCAATAAGGTAAATCTTGCAGATCCACAAATTATTCATCAATGGGAAGAATGGTTTAAAAAAGAGGGTGAGCCGTATCTATTTTTAGATTGTTTCGATAAAGGCTCAATCAAAAAAGTTTTGGCAATGGCCAGAGCAATCGTGGATCAAAAACGAAAAGACTCTAATCCTGATACTTATGTTCAGAAAGAAAAACTTAAAATGATGATCATTGGTCTTCCCAATACGGGGAAATCAACCATCATAAACCAATTGGCCAATAGGGCCGCAACTAAAACAGCAGATCGTCCTGGACAAACTCAAGTTCAGCAATGGATTGTGATTGATAAGGATTTAGATCTTCTTGATACACCAGGGGTTATGCCACCATTATTGGCAAAAGAAGAACATGGTCTATGGCTATCTGCACTTCACGCCATTCCAGATGATATTGCTGGTGAAGAGTTACCGGCTAAATTTTTAATTGAATATTTAAAAGAAAAAAAATCAAAAGAATTCCTAATACGTTATAAGCTTGAGTCATTTGATTTAAGTCTTGAGGATATTTTATCTAAGATTGCCGTTTTAAGAGGATGTGTACGCCAAAAAGGTTTACCAGATTTTGAACGCGTCTATAAATTAATTCTGCTCGACTTTAGAAAAGGTGAACTGGGAAAAGTTTGTTTTGGCATCCCTCCCAAAGATATTTGATTGGTCACTTTTTGCATTAACAAAAATTAAAACAGAAAGACAAAATGAAGCGATCATTAATTTGTTTGAATTAAGCATGAATTTTTCCTAAAAGTTTGGCACTTGAAAGAAAAGTGCTAATAGGTTAAATCATGAAAATTAATTTATTAATAATAAATAATTGCTATTTCTAATATAGAATTTTTATTTCATCTCTGAGCAAGTCGGCAATAAAGAAATTGCTCTTAATAATTCAATTTTACAAAAAAACATTTCCATTGTTAGTGGTGTTTTGGAACCAGTTATAAATTTATTAGTTGATTCTTGAAATAAATTAATTTCTGTCTGAGAGGCAATTCCATAATATGTTGAATTACAATCAACGAACGCTTTTGCAACGAAATCAAAATTTGCAAGATTTTGATTATAATTTGAAATTTCTGAAGCAATATAACCTTTTGCTGCATAGGCTTTTATAATTTCGTTGCTACTTATTTCATTTCCGATTGTAGATGTAACGGCATCAAAGGCGACTGAGCATTGTTGCAGAGAAATTATGCTTGCATTAGTGTTCATTGAAAAAAGACCAATAATACTTGTGATGAATGCCAATTGCTTTATTCTCATTTTTTACTCCAAAACTTACCAGACGATAGGCAGCGTTTT
>JAURXW010000330.1 GCA_030654205.1 Bacteriovorax sp. | reverse complement strand
CTGATGGACGTGTTGGTGACAGCGCTAAAATGAGCTATTTCTCATTGGTTGATTAAAATTATAAAAGCCTCCTTTGGGAGGCTTTTTTTTTCCTATATTTATGCGAATAAATTCTTTTTTTTCTAAATTAATTCTTATTTTTACAGTTCTTTTAATGACCTATTTGTATGCTCAGTTTCAACGTCAGAAGTATTATTCTGTTAGTAATTTAGCAAATGAATTGGTTTTGAAGCAGTTACCAACTTTTAGTGGAATAGATGTGGTAGATGGGAAATTGGTAAACTCGGTTGAGTATTTGAAAGGAAGTTCAGGAGTTTTTGTACATATATGGGGTACGTGGTGTGCGCCTTGTGAAAAAGAAATGCCAGAATTTTTGAAGTACGCGGATGTTGTAAAAAATAGAGGAATAAAATTTTTATTGATTGCTGTAAATGACGATGAAGCAAAAGTAAAAAAGTTTATGAGTAGATTTAAAATTCCAGAAAATGTTACGGTGGTATTAGATAAAGATAATTCGGCGATGGATTTGTTTGGAACTCTGAAAGTACCCGAGAGTTTTTTGTTTAATTCTAATGGTAAACATATAAATAAATTTATAGGACCACAAGAGTGGCTTCAAGAGTCCTACCAAACTCGTCTGTCATTTTGGCTCAATATTGAAAATTCGGTTGAGCGTAAAATAGAAACACATTGATTTTTCTCTATCTGTAAAATATTTCATCATTTTTTTAAAGAATCCCTAAATAATGCCGAAAAGTTAAACAACTTAGGTGCCTAATGCACGTTCGATGGAGATCTTTTATGATTAAATGGCAAGATATGGGAAAACTGCATGTCATTACCAAACTAGAAGGAATTTTAGGGAAATGGTTTGATGTGGAAATGTTTTATACAGATGCCCATGGGAAAATGTGGTCTGGTCATGCCGATAAGGATTATGGATTTAAAAGTCATTTCATGAAAGTACAAATGCAAACAGCTTATGGACATGAGTTTTTAGCAGAAGATATTGAGAAGATGGTTGACCAGTTATCTTCAGGAAAGGATGAAGTCGTTGTATATCAATCACATTTTAAAAATGTTAAGGGAGTGGCTTTTCCAATAAAGTTGGAAGGGGAGTTTGCGGGGGCAGTATTTGTTTATCCATTTGTGCTTGATACTGCAACATCGGCAGAGATGGGTGAGTTGAAACAACAAATGGTTGAATGTGGAACTAGTGAGTCTGATGCCGATGCCGCTTGCGAGAAAATAAAAAAAATGTGGCCTCGTGAAATGGAATACGTAAAAGAGTTGACTGGCTTGTTGGCCGAAGAAATGGTGACATTTCACGAAGAGATTACAAAACGTGAACATCAAATTCACGAGCTTAGTTCTCAAGTTGGTGAAAAATATCGTTATCACTCAATGATTGGTAAATCAAAAAAAATGCAAGCAATCTACTCGTTGCTTGAAAAAATTTCAAATTCTGAATCTTCAGTAATGATTCAGGGGGAAAATGGGACAGGAAAAGAGCTAGTGGCAAAGGCCATTCATTTCTATTCTCCAAGAAAAGATAGAATGTTTTTGGCAGTCAACTGTTCTGCGTTTAACGACAATTTATTAGATTCAGAATTATTTGGACATATGAAAGGATCGTTCACTGGTGCAGTGAAAGATAAAAAAGGACTCTTTGAAACTGCTAATGGTGGAACGCTGTTTTTGGATGAGATTGGTGATACTTCTCTTTCAATGCAAGTAAAGCTTCTTCGAGTTTTGCAAGAAGGAACTTATCTTCCTGTTGGTGCGACAGCACCAAAAAAAGTTGATGTCCGAATTGTGGCAGCAACAAATAAAAATTTAAAAGAAATGATGGCCAAGGGTGAGTTCAGAGAGGACTTATATTATAGAATAAACGTTATTAACGTTAATCTGCCGTCTTTGCGTGAACGAAATGAAGATATTCCTCTATTAATGGATTATTTTTTAAAGAAAAGATGTGATGAAGCAGGAAAGGCCATCAAGACTTATGCAAAAAAATGTATGGAAAAAATGCTGGATTATTCATGGCCTGGTAATGTGCGCGAGTTGGAAAATGAAGTAGAGAGACTTGTTGTTTTGTCAGCAGACGAAAAAATTATTGGGCATGAAAATTTAAGTGCTAGAATTTTAGAATGGGGCGCTGCTGCAGAGCCGGCCTTTAAAGGGGTCAATACAGAGGGTACGCTAAGAGATGCTCTTGAGCAGTTGGAAGTGATGATGATCAGAGAAGGATTAAAGAGATGCAATTTTAATAAGTCGAAACTTGCTAAGGAATTGGACGTCTCGCGAGCCAGTTTGATAATGAAGGTTGAAAAATACGGCCTAGATAAGCGAGTTAAGGCAGCGTAAAAAAAGAGAAATATTGACGCAGTATAAGTAGCCTCCTAAAGAATGACAGTATAAAATGCCGTCTTCTTTAGGAGGTTTTTTTATGTCTCAAACACTAGAAGGCAAGCGCCAGCTATTACTTAACTTAAGACAAGCGTCGGAATTAGGTGGTGGGGAAGCCAGAATTAAAAAGCAACATGAACAAGGCAAATATACAGCTCGCGAAAGAATTGAGCGTTTAGTTGATCCAGGTTCATTTTTAGAATTTGATAGATTTGTTGTTCATAAAAATAGCAATCTTGGAATGGATACAAATAAATTTTTAGGCGATGGTGTTGTTACCGGAATTGCCACAATAAATAATCAAAAAATTGCAATTTACTCCCAAGACTTTACTTGTTGGGGAGGCGCACTTGGTGCCGCTCATGCAAAAAAAATATGTAAAATTATGGATTTTGCGCTTGAAAATAGAATTCCTATGATTGGAATCAACGATTCAGGTGGAGCAAGAATTCAAGAAGGCGTTGAGGGTTTGGCTGGATATGGTGAAATATTTTATCGCAACGTAAAATGTTCAGGCGTTAT
>JAURXW010000315.1 GCA_030654205.1 Bacteriovorax sp. | reverse complement strand
ATAAGAAGGAGATTTAAACTCTCCAATTAATTTAGGGATCACAATTTTAGCACTAAATAATCTTTTTTCTTCATGGGCCTTCATAAATTCTTCTACAAACATTTCTGCAATTAAAAGAATTTTGGAAATGGGAGAAAGATCTTCCATGTAAAATTTTACAAACCCTTTTCCCTTTTTCATTCCATGATGTTGTTTAATTAAAATATCAGCCCCCATCGGGCATCGTTTATACCCTACAACCAATTCGGCCGCAAGCTTTGCATGATTTAAAATAATATCCTTTTCTTTGTCATCAAGTTTTTTATTTTCAAGAAGTGCTGACTCCAATCTTAATTCTGGATGTTTTAAATATATTGGAGCTAAAAAAATATCGTGAAAAAATAAGACAAAATTTATTTTTTCAACCTGGCCTTCTCCTCCCCAGGTTACATTTTTAATCATATGATAAGCAACATAGGAAGTAATAATAGAGTGAGTAAAAATATAGCCATCTTTATTGCTTAACATAACCGCCATCAGCGCTTTGAGATTTCCTACATCCTTGGCCACATCTTGCATCATTTGAGCAGATGCCGAGGCTATTTCTTGCATTTGTTTTTTTATTTCATTGCTAGAAAATAAATTAGCAGCTGCAAATTCATATCCATCACTAAGGGCCTGGATTTTTTTCTCGACTGGTGCTCCCTCAAGATTTTTAATGGAAAGAATAATTTTATCAATTAGTGTAAGGGAAATTTTATTTGTTATCACCAATCGATCAGAACTTTTAACAAAGACTTGCCTAATTCCTTTATTGTTCAATTCAATTAATTGATCTCCCATAGGATCTTCATTGCGAAGGATTGATTTATACTTGGAATCATTATGAATAAAAATTTGGCAAGGTGCTGTTTTAAAGACTAATAAAGGTGATAAAGAAATAGGATAATAGTTTCCAACATCCAAATCGGCCATCTGTTTGGCCGTAATTCCAAGAATTTTAGCTCCTGTTTTTAAAATAGATTGAATATCAAATTTTCCAGCAACTCCAAAAATATTTTCGTTCGTTTCTTCTTCTTGGGCAGAACCTGCAATGATCATTGGAATTTTTAGCCCGTAAGATTTTTGGTGCTTTTCAATACCAATAGCTGCGGCCTCTTTATTAATCATTTCTAGGCTAAGAATTAAATCATAATTTGCAGGACCTTTTAAAGCGGTAATTGCTCCGTCAAGGGTTTCAACAAGAGTAGTGTTTGCAGCAAGATAAACTTCCAAATTCATTACGTATAATAAATTTAAAAATTCGTTATCTGAAACGATTAAGATTTTCTTCATAAAATTTCCATTGGGATTCTTGATATTATCTTATCATAATCTGGAAAAATTATAAAAAAAAAGCCCCTCAAATGAGGGGCCGGTATTTTTTTAATACTTGAGTAAGGATAGCATTCCATCGTAAATTCTTTGAGTATCTGGTAAAATAGCTCGCTCAAGAATTCGATTAAAACCCACAGGTATAAACGGCGAACCTACTCGCTTCACCGGAGCATCAAGATGCTCAAAAACTTTATCATTGATAAGACCTACCAGTTCACCACCAAAACCACCAAAAACTTTATCTTCATGAACAACTAAGCATCGATTTGTTTTTTTGATAGAATTAAAAATAGCTTCTTCATCAAGAGGAATAATAGAACGTAAATCGATGACTTCCACATCGTACCCCTCAGACGCCAATTTTTCAGCGGCTTCTAAGCACATATGAGTTGTATTGCCATAAGTAATAACAGTTAAGTCAGATCCCTCTCTACGCGTGCGGGCCTTTCCAAATGGAACTTCAAAATCTTCAGGCACTGAAGTCATTGCCAACTTAGAATTATAAAGTGTTTTTGGTTCAAGTAAAACTGTTGGACCTTCAGAGCGCATTGCTGTTCTAATTAATCCAGCTGCATCATCAGCAAAAGAAGGACAAACAATACGTACACCAGGAATAGCGGCCAGTGAGCCTTCTAAGTTTTGTGAATGATAAAGTCCACCTCCAATATAACCTCCACTAGCAAGACGTATTAAAACGTTGGCCGTGAATGCTCCATTTGATCTCCAGTAATCGTGTGACATCTCAATATATTGTTCCATAGCAGGCCAGAAATAATCTGCAAACTCTGCTCCTTCCACAACCACTCTAATATCTTTTCTGAAGCGAGAAAATCCATTGGCAGTTCCCAAAATAAAATCTTCGGCAATTGGTCCGTTGAAAACGCGCTCTATTCCAAACTCTTGTTGCATCCCTTTTGAAACGTTAAAAATTCCACCCTTTTCTTTATTGGCCATATCTTGTCCCCAAATAAATGTATTGGGATTGTGACGGAATTCTGCTTTAAGTGTTCCATTGATGGCATCGATGAATTTCACTGGTTCTGATTTATCGTTATGAGTTCCATCGGGATATTTTGTCGATTTATATTCTGGTGCAAATAAAAAATCGAAAATTGTTTTAGGATCTGGATTAGGGGCCTTCATCGCCTTCATATGAGCGTCTAGCATAATCTTTTTCATTTCTTCTTCTATCGCCACTAATTCTTTTTCAGAAAAAGCCTTTCCTTCTAATAATTCTTTTCTAAAACGCGGGTATGGATCTTGGGCCTTGGCTTCAGCTATTTCTTTTTCGTCTCTATACCATTCGTGCTTATCAGAATTTGAATGGTTTCCAATTCTCACACAATCGGCATGAACAATAACTGG
>JAURXW010000314.1 GCA_030654205.1 Bacteriovorax sp. | reverse complement strand
AAAATGAAAACAGGACTTGATTGCAGCTTTAAAATTGTTAGCGATACTCCAGATTTTGCAGAGAGCATTCAAACATGCAAAATGGGAACGATGGAAACAAAGACTACTTCCAAAATTAATAAAATATCTACCAATGTTTTTGAAACAAAGATTAATACAATTTTTAATGGGGTAAGTAGGAAGACGTCAATAACAACCACGTGGCTTGGTCAATGTTCGTCGAATGAAGGTGCTGCTAATCCAGAAGTAAATAGCCCTAAAAAATGTAGTGAGTGCATTGAGCGCGTTAATACATTAAAGGAGCAATGTAAAAATCAACGCGATACCAATCCGCAGATGTGTGCCGCAATGACACAGCAAATGGAAAGTTTATGCAAGTTAGGTTGTAATTCGAGATAATAAAAAAGCCTCGGCTTATTGGGGGATAAGTCAAGGCTTGAGCATTCACCTGGGGGGACAGGCGAAAATTAGGTTTATTTTTGTTCACAACTCAGAGGATATGTAACTTCATGCCCAGACTTAGCTTGAATAATTATATAATCTTCAGCGTCTGAAAAATGGGATTCATCTCCAATATGGATTGTGTGTTTTTGATTTTCAAAATCTACAATTTTAGTTATGCCACTTTCAGTTGATCTCGATCTTGAGATAACAGAGGCCAATTCTCTTTTAGCTGATTTATCAGATTCATTAAAAAATGTAACTTTTGTATTTTTAATTTCAAAGACCTTATTCGATCTTGGAGTATGGCATACGATACTTGCATTTATATTCAAGCTAAGTAGGGCCAGGATTGTGATAAATAATGCTTTCATAACTTACTCTCTTTTTTAAGTTTGCTTAATGTTGTTAGAGCAAGGAGAGTGCCAGTTTTTTGAATGTGGATTTTAGGGGTTAGAGGAAACAAAGAGAAGAAAAGTGTAAAGAATTTGATGACTGTCTATTTTCTAGTCAGTCATCATATAAAATTAGGCCATGTTATGGAATAATTTCGAAAGCTAAAAACTGCGTTCTTTGGTTTTTGTTAAAGTTGTTATCACTTACAAAGAGGAGAGTGCTATGTCCATTGGCCAGCTTAGGGCCAAAGCAAATCCCCTCTATATTATCAACTTTTTGAAAGTTAGCGGCCATTTGAGGGATGAAGTCGTCAAAGTTGGCAATTAATTCTTTTTCAACAGTTTTAATACTTAGACCTTTAATCGATTCTAACTTAGAGATGTCGGTTGTTTTTTCATCGATTTTATTCTTGTATATTCTAATAATTAATTTTTTAGCCAAAGGCATATAGCTTCTTTCAATTGAGTAAAAATTATTTTCATCAATTGATAATATATCTGAAAGTCCTGTTTCTCCAACTGTTAAACCTGCAACTTTAACACTTGGAACTTGTTCGAGTTGGTAGGCCACTTCTTTGACTGGCTTAAGTTCTTTGTATTGAATCAGTCTAACTGTACTAGCGTAAGTAGGAGTTGAAGTGCGGTCATCTTGATTGAGCGCTTCTTCTGTGCCTACCCATACAGTTTTTCCATCAGGAGTACTTGTTAATCCTTCAAAAGCTAAATTAACCCTGACGCCCACTTTATTTTCTTTATCTTTTACAAGAAGAAATTTACTAGGAACTTCAAGATTGCTTTTATAAACACCTAGTCGGCTAAATTGGAAAACTTCAGGTGGAAGAGGAGGCTCGTGATTTACCCATCCTTCAGAGCTCACCAGTAAATCTCCATTATAAAAAGTGATTCCTTCAAAATCAACAGTTCCTTTTTTAAATGGTTTTCCTTCATTATTTAGAAGAGTAATAACTTCAGAAGGAGAGACACTAAAAGATTTATCATCTAGTTTTAAATCGAATTCATAAAAACGCGCATTATTAATTGCGCTGCGATCATCGCTAATGGCCAAGAGTTTATTTTTTTCAACATCATAAGCAAGACCAGAAAGTCCACCTATTTCAGTTTCCTTAAATTTTTCACCTGTCACAATATTTTGATCACCGATAAATCTCAACTTTTCAGCTGAAAAGGTATTTGTTGTGGTAAATATACAAGTAGCACATAGTGCAATTAAAACGATGCCAAAAGTATTTTTGCTAGAGGGTCTTTTCACACAAACTCCTTGTGAAAGATTTAAAACTAAAGTTAAAATATTAAACTAAATTTGGATCAACAAACCAAGAGATTTTTATGAAGTTTTTCAGAGTGCTTCTTTTTGTAACGACGATGTCATCATCTTACGCTGCAGGCCTAAATAACCAACTAAATGCGATAATTAAAAAACATCATTTTAATGAAAGTTCTTTGGGACTTTATATTGAAGACGAAGGCGTTGAAGTTTTTAATTTGAATGCTTCAAAGATGATGATTCCCGCTTCTCTTACAAAAATTGTAACTGGGGCAGCTGTATTAAATACGCTTCCTATGAACAAAAAATTTGAAACTAAATTAATGGCAAAAAATAATATTAAGGCCGGAATACTACTAGGTGATCTTTGTTTAAAGGGCGGAGGGGATCCTTCATTTGTTTCAGAAAAAATGTGGTACCTGGTCAATGAATTAAAAAGAACCGAACTGACTTCAATAGAAGGTGACCTTTTGGTAGATGCAACTCGTTTTGACGATGAGCTTTTTGATGCTGGTCGAGAGTCGGTGAGAGTCGATAGGGCCTTTGATGCCCCCATTTCAGCAGCATCTTTTAACTGGAATAGTACCAATGTTTTCATTCGCCCCGGAATCACTGCTGGTTCTCCTGCTAAAGTTTGGCTCGATCCTCAAAGCGATTATCTAGAATTGGAAAATAAAACTAAAACAACTTCAAAGTCTGGCGTTAAAACTCTGGAGGCTTCAAGAGTTAAAATTGGCGATCATGACAAAATAATTGTCAGCGGTACAATTTCAGAAGATGCAACAGAGGCAGTTATTTATAAAAGTGTTTCTAATCCAAATATGTGGATTGGAATGCATTTGAAAGAATTTTTAAAACAAAGAGGAATCGCTCTTAAAGGAAAGGTAAAAGTTCAGGCTTGTGAAGTAGGTGCTAATACAGTCGCGATTTCACAATCTAAAAATTTAAATGAAATTACATCAGATATGCTTAAGTTTTCAAATAACTTTGTGGCTGAAATGCTGGCCAAAGATCTGGCCGCTGAAAATAGCACTGGACCTGCACGTATGAAAGACGGAATTGAAGAGATAAAAAAATATATGGATAGTCTCGGATTTAAAAGAGCGGATTATGTTTTAGAAAATGTTTCTGGTTTAACAAGAGACAATCGTTTTTCTGCCAAGCAATTGGCTTTTGTATTAAACACAGTTAAAAATGATTTTCTTATATTTCCAGAATTTACATCAGGGTTACCAATCGCCGGTATAGATGGCACTCTTAAAAATAGAATGAAAAATAAAAAAGACGGCATAGCAGAACCAAATATGGTTCGTGCAAAAACAGGTTATCTCGATGGAGTTGTGGGTCTTGCTGGTTACGTTG
>JAURXW010000296.1 GCA_030654205.1 Bacteriovorax sp. | reverse complement strand
ATAATAACTAAAAGAATTGAAAATATTGTTTTTTGACGAGTATTATTCATAGTACTTTTGACTTATTAACCTAAAAGCATGCATTTGCCTGATGGTTATTCTGACAAGCAAAGCCTAGAATTGAAATAAAAAAGGAGAATTTTTATGACTGCTGCTCAAATCCATTTGGCCTTCAATCACTTTCCAATTGCAGGCTCGATACTGGCATTGATTATTTTAGTATGGGGATTTTTAGTTAAAAGGGATCAAATTAAAATAGTGGGTATTGCCCTGGTTATTATCAGCTCCTTAAGTGCTTTCGTAGTAATGCAGACCGGAGATGGAGCCGAGGAAATAGTTGAGCATAAGCCTATGGTAACGAAGGGCCTAATTCATGAACACGAAGAAGCGGCCGATAGTGCAATGATTGCCATTCAGCTTACGGCCGTTCTAGGAATAGCGTGGCTAGTTATGTACCGCTTAAAAAAAGATCACAAAGAAAAAATATTTGCGATTATGTTGCTTACAAATTTAGCAAGTGCAGCCTTGGTCGCCAATGCTGCCCATAAAGGTGGCCAAATTCGACATGATGAAATAAGAAATGAAACAAATTTAGGCAGCTCTAATCAAAATGAAAAAAATGATGAAGAAAGCAAGGAAAAAGAAGAAAAAGAAAATATGGAAAAAAACGAAGCTAAGTAATAAATTTATTAAAGCCTCTGTCTTATAAATGGTAGAGGCTTTATATACTAAATTTTTACTCAAACTTAAGTGGTAATTTGTAAATAGAGTTTTTGCCAAAAATATTTTTTCTTTTACTTTCGACCTGAATTTCTTTGTAGTTATCTATTTTATCATTGGGAATTTTACAACTAAAAAATTGTTTATCAGCGATACATTTCATTTTTATGGTCACTGATTTTTGATTCTTTGGAATAAATATTATAGATGCCGAAGAATTGCTAGTGATGGCATTTTTAAAATTGATATCATGAAGATAAATTAAGAAGGCAGAGTCTTTCGGCACTAGTTCAACATGATAGGCACTTGGCATCGTTATGTAGCCGCCATTTGGCCCTGGTTTATCTCCACCCATAGAATATGCCGAAGTTGCTAAAATCAAAGTCCCGAAAAATGTTACAAATAATTTTTTCATATCTTGTCCTTATGATGAGAAAGCTATTCTAATTAAACAAAAATGGTTACATTATTACAACCAGAAATAATTAGGATTATATGTTAAATTCCATCATTAAGTTTTCATTAAAAAATAGGCTCTTTGTTATAGTTTTTTCAGTTGTCGTTTTAGTCTACGGTGGTTTTATATTAAATAAATTACCCGTGGATGTTTTTCCTGATTTGAATCGTCCAACTGTTAATATTATGACTGAAGCGGAAGGGATGGCGCCAGAAGAAGTTGAAACATTGATTACACTTCCCTTGGAAAATGCCCTTAATGGGCTGCCTGGCGTAAACAGGGTTAGATCAACTTCTGGAGTGGGCCTATCTGTTATTTATGTTGAGTTTGATTGGGGAACAGATATTTTTAAAAATCGACAGCTAGTGTCTGAGAAGTTAATTGAAACCAAAGAACATCTCCCTAAAAACTCAACACCAGTCATGGGACCCATTTCTTCTATTATGGGTGAGATACAATTAATAGGATTGTCACTAGAATCCCAAGATGAAAAATCGGGCAATATTAAAAATCCTACTCCGATTGATCTTAGAACATATGCCGATTGGGTCATTCGTCCAAGATTATTAAACATTGCGGGAGTGTCTCAAGTTATTTCAATTGGTGGCGGCGTTAAGCAGTATCAAATTAAAATCTCTGCTAGCAAATTAAATTTTTATCAACTTAATTTGGATGAAGTGGAAAAAAATTTAAATCTTTTAAGTCAAAATACGACAGGTGGATATTTAGAAAAAGAAGGACAGGAATACCTTATACGAAATTTAGCCCGGGCAGAAAATATTGAAGATATCGAACAGACTGCGGTAGGAAAACATCTAGGTAAAACTATCTTGGTAAAGGATATAGCAAAAGTTGAAATTGATTCACAAATCAAAAGAGGTGATGCTGGCATTAATGCAAAACCTGGTGTGATTTTAAGTATTATGAAACAACCAGGAGCGAGCACGATTGAACTAACTGAGAAAATAGATGTTGTTTTGAATAGTCTCACAAAAACTTTGCCCAATGGTATGAAGTTGCATGGCCATTTATTTAAACAAGCTGATTTTATTAAAAGTTCTATTAATAATGTAGAGGAAGCACTTAGAGATGCAGGTATTTTTATTGTAATTATACTTATACTTTTCCTGATGAATTACAGAACGACGTTGATTACTTTAACAGCAATTCCTTTATCATTCGTGGCCACATTTATAATTTTAAAGTTTTTTGGACTTTCAATTAACACAATGACTTTAGGAGGCCTGGCGATTGCGATTGGAGAGTTAGTAGATGATGCAATAGTTGATGTTGAAAATGTATTAAGAAGATTAAAAGAAAACAATCTCTCCGCCTCAAAAAAATCTTCTCTCTTAATCATCTATGAGGCATCTTCAGAGGTTAGAAATTCAATCGTTTTCGCGACTATTATAGTAGTGCTTGTATTTTTGCCATTATTTTTCATGGGTGGTTTAGAAGGGCGTCTTTTTATTCCGCTTGGGATTTCGTATATAGTTTCATTAATAGCATCATTGATTATTTCTTTGACTGTAACACCAGTTCTTTGTTCACTCTTGTTGAGTAAATCAGCGGTTCTGGAAAAGCCGGATGGGTTTTTAGTTAATTTTTTAAAAAAATATGACAAAAAAATTCTTACAAAATCACTTGATCATCCCTATATTGTTTTATCATTTGTCGGGATTTTATTTATTTTTTCTTTAAGTTTAGTTCCAAAACTAGGAAAAGATTTCTTGCCAAAATTCAATGAAGGAACAGCTGTCATAGGCCTTCTTAGTCAGCCAGGCATATCTTTGAATGAATCAAATAAGATCGGACAAAAAGCCGAAGAAATTATTTTGAGTGTTCCTGAAGTAAAATCAGTTTCTCGTCGCACAGGTCGTGCCGAATTAGATGAGCATGCAGAAGGTGTTCATTCTTCGGAATTAGATGTGGATTTTATTAAAATAATTAAAGGTCAGTCCCGTGAAAAATCTATTATTTTGGCTGATATTAGAACAAAGCTTCAATCTCTCGATGGTGTTGTCGTTAATATAGGTCAGCCTATCTCCCATCGGTTGGATCATTTGCTTTCTGGGGTTAAAGCGGCAATTGCCATAAAACTATACGGCCCTGATTTAAATACATTAAGAAAAAAAGGCTTTGAAATTAAATCTCGATTGCAAGATGTAAACGGTTTAGTTGATTTGCAAGTGGAGCAGCAAGTTTTAATTCCACAAATTAAAATTCAGTTGAAACGAGATATGGCCGCAAAATTGAGTCTACCAGTCGGAGAAATTACCCAAATTTTAGAGAAGGCGCTCAAAGGAGAAGTTGTTGCTCAACTTTACGAAGGTACAAAATCTTTTAATGTGTTTATGCGCTTTGATGATAATTCGAGAGAAGATATTGATAAAATTCAAAATACAATTATAAAAATACTTCCAGATGGGTCAAAAATACGATTACTAGATGTAGCCGATGTCTATGAAACAACTGGCCCAAATGTTATCAATCGTGAAAATGCTCAGAGGCGAATTGTTATCATGGCAAACACCGCAAATCGAGATATTCAAGCGGTGGTGTCCGATATTGAAAATCGTTTAAAAAGTTTGGAGTTAAAAGAAGGATATTTTATTCAATATGATGGTCAGCTGGAATCTCAAAAAAAGGGCATGAACTTACTTTATCTCCTCGGGGCGATGTCTATCGTTGGCGTTTTCATCGTTCTTTATATGCATTTTAAATCAAGTGCAATGGCGTTCCAGATAATGATAAACATTCCTTTGGCACTTATTGGAAGTATCATTGCAGTGTACTTAACCGATAAATCTTTTTCTTTGGCAAGTATGGTGGCCTTCGTTACTCTATGTGGAATTGCAAGTCGCAATGGAATTATGATGCTTACTCATTATATTCATTTAGTTAAACATGAGGGCCAAAAATTTAACAAGGAAATGATTATCCGAGGATCGCTAGAACGACTCATTCCAGTTTTAATGACAGCATTAACGGCGATACTTGCCCTTATTCCAATTCTACTGTCAAAGGGAGAACCTGGAAAAGAAATTCTTTATCCATTATCAGTTGTTATTGTTGGGGGATTGTTGAGTTCAACAATATTGGATATTATTATTACACCTGTTATTTTTTATAATTTTGGAAAAGCGGCACTTGAAAAAAGTTTAAAAGGAGAAAATCATGAAATTTAAGTTTGTCATATTGTTTTTGGGAATATCTTTATCGACCGTTAGTTTGGCACATGAAGGCCATAGTGAAACTTCTTTAAAAAGTATCCATGGTGGTATTGTCAAAAAAACTAGCAATGCCTTTATTGAAATTCTTCAAGAAGATGGGAAAATTGAAATATTTGTCACAGGACATGATTATAAGAATATCATTGTGCCTAAATTAGCTTTTAGTGCAACTGCACAGACAAAAACAAAAAGTATTCCACTTGTTTTGCTCGTTGAAAACGACCATTATATAGTCGCGAATGATTTGAAAAACGAAAAACATTTCAAATTAAATATTGTTTTAAGAAAATCTGGCAAAGAAGAAAAAACAAGTTTTGCTTTAGAGAATCAATAAGAAAAAATGAGTCAATGATGATTGTAGATTACTCCCAGATTAAGCATTTAGTAGATAGCAATATTGAAATTAAACTGAGTCAGGATTGGCTTGATACTTCCAGATTGAAAATCAAATCAATTGCAACCAGCTTTATTCCGGAAGTGGCCTTATATGCCAAAACAGAAAATGATAATTTGAGTCGGTTGGGAAGAGATAAAAGTGCTGGAGCATTTGCGAGCGTTAATTTATTTAATGGCTTTAAAGATGTTAAACAAAATCAATTAATAAAAATAGATTATGAAGTTAAAAACATAAATCATAAAAAAACTTATAATGAATTATATTTTATGGCCAAGTCTGATTATTGGTATGCTCTAAAAAATCAAGAATACATCAAAACCCTTAGAGAGTACCAAAGTATAAATAAAATCAATAATGGCTTAATTGTAAAAAAGGTTTCTGGTGGACTTATTCCAAAGTCTGAGGAATTAAATTCCAAAAAAATTGATTTTAATATCTCTGAAGAAATGGTTAAGGCCCGTGATGAATTAAGCATTTTAAAAAGTGATTTACGTAAGTTGTTTTCCTTAAGCAAAAATGAAACTGTAGAAATCCTAGGTTCAATTGATCATTCTAAGTTTGACCTACCTAAAGTAGATAAAAAATTAGACTTGGCCTTAGTAAAGCTAGAAGAGGAAAAAAGTTGGGCCGAAAATTCAATAAGTTCATATTGGCGAATGCCTAAGATTAATTTTTATATTGATCAATCATTTAGCGAACTAAAAGATGGTGAATATTTAGACAAAAGGGACAACCAAGCAAGAGTTTTTGGGGTTAAATTGATTCTTCCTTTAATTAGTGAAAAAGACAATGATACTATCGCCGATCAAGTTAAAAAAAGTGAATACGATATTTCTGTTTTAAGAAGAAAAGCCCAGATTCTCGAAAGAGAAAATGAAGATGAGAAAAAAGAAATTTCAATCAATTATCTTCGCAATAGTATCGAGCGCTCTAAAAGCAAAGTAGATTTATCCAAAGAAATTTTAAGTAAAATCACGGCCGAATTTAAATCGGGGATTAAGGAAGCTGACTCATTAAACGATGCTGCTGAGAAATATATAGAGGCCCAAAGAGATTTATTGGATCATCAAGTTGAATATATTCTTGCTATAGAAAAAATGCAGCTAAATAATTTAGATTAATTCTTTCTAGTGGATTTAGAGTTGTAGTGCCATCTATACTTGTCATCTTTAAGTTGCATTGGTAAGTCGATGTCCTTTATCTTCGGGAACTTGTAAAACGCTTGAAAGTTTTAACTAGCGGAAAAGTGTGCATTTCGTTCATTTTGAATTAATGAATCATATTTTCAGCACGTATAATAGAAGTTATGAAAACTCTAACTTCGAAATATGTATCATTAAACGATAAAGAATTATTTTATAAAATGATGCTGATATCTACAATTATGATCGGAGTTTGTACAACTGTAAAATTTCAAGATACGAAGTTGAAATATATCCAAATTGCTAACTTTGATAATGATGAATTTGGAAATTTTGATCAAGTCCATATACCCAACGATGAAGTTGTCATTACTAAAATGATTTCAGTGCTCAAACCTAAATTTAGTCATGCTAAAAGTAGCAACGTGGCCAAGAAAATATATCGGGCATTTATAAAGTATAAAATTGAACCGCAGATAATTGTGGCCATCTTAGACACGGAAAGCAGCTTTAATCATGACTTGGTCTCATCATCAGGTGATTTATCTATGGCACAAGTAAATGTTCCCATTTGGAATAAAGAATTCACAAGAATGAATTTAAATTTAATTGAGGAGTCAAAACTTAAATCTGATCAATCTTATTCTCTTGAAGTTATGGCCCAAATTCTTCAAATTTTAAAAACTAGATATAGCAAAAAAGATCGACGATGGTACGCACGATATCACTCTCATATAAAAAAACATAAAGGAGAGTATCTCTCTAAACTGGATGCTCGGTTAAAGCTGTTAGAGAGATCACAGTTAATTGCTCTACAGTAAAAATTATTTTACTTCTGTATAGTGTTTCCCAAAATAATCTTTAATGAGAGGAACAGCAAACATACAAACAAAATAAGAAGACACTTGACCTAGAATAGAAATCCAAGCAATACCCTGTAACATTTTTGAACTTGTAAATAGGAGAGAGCCAAATCCTAAAATAGAAGTAAATGCACCTAACTGAACTGCATGTGAAATTAATTTAGCGCTAGCAAGCGAGCTATGGCCTTCTTTTTCACGATGCCTAATATGAACCCCCATATCTATTCCAGCTGCAAGCACTTCCGGAATCATGGCAACGTTTAAAATGGTGAAAGGTACATGGGCAATCCCCATGAAGGCCACTAGTAGGATTACGCAAAATATTAATTGGGCCTCTAATAACAGTGCATCTTTTACATTTTTAAAATCAAGCCAGAAGATAAAAAAGGCACCTAATAGAAAAAAGACCAAGACTAATTTTCCGTCTTCTATAATATGAGTTAAAATTTCAGCGAAAACGAGGGTGTCACTTCCAACTTCCATTCCAGGAAATTCTTTTTTAGCCTCTGCTAGAGTGTGCGCATAACGAGTAATATTGTCATAATTACTTTGTTTTTCTTTAGGGAAAACAATAATTATATTTCCATCTGTTCCAAAGTTATCATTAATAGCTCGCGGAATTATTGAGCGGTCGTACATTGGAGCATTTATCCATTGATAAATACTTTCTTTGGAAATTCCTGATTTTTTTTCTAGTTCGGCAGCATCCACCTTATATACATATGAGCGCAGCTTTTTAATCCTTTCAGCACGCTTTTTCATATCAGGTGGAACTAGGTCATACATTGATACAACTTGATCAATCGTTGGAGCGTTTTCATCACTTCTAAGCCACTCTGTTAGTGCCAGCACTTGTTCTTCATCTCGAGCAGAGATCGCTGAAGGTGAAATGGCCCTTCCAAAAATTTTATCTGTAAGCTCATTAATTTTTTGAAGCTCCGGAGGGAAATTGTGAAGTTTATCAAAATCATATTCAAAATAAGCAGTCGATAGACCGTAGATAAATAGTGGAATAAATAATGGTAGAGCTTTAATCCAAGATAATTGAAATGGATATTTTCCAAAGAAAAATTTTGATCTTCTACTAAGTCCTGTTCTATCTGGTAAAATCTTAGCAATCATTGGGAAAGAGAGGACGAAAACTATATAGATTACGATAATCCCCATTCCTGCAATTATCCCCAACTCAGAAAAACCTCTAAAGTTAGAATAAGCTAAGATAAAAAAAGAGCATGAAGCAGTTAGTGCTGAAGAAAATAAGCCTCGACGTGATAAATGAAAATAAGTGTTCCTAGTCGCTGTTTGTCTATCAGAGCCTTTTTGTCGTTCTTGATAATATCGACGAATTAAATGAATTCCAAATTTTGAACCTAGTCCAGATAAGATGGCCAACAAGAATCCAGTTAAAATATTTATTTGTCCAATAACATGATAGGCAAGTCCGCCCGTCACGCACATTGCAACTCCGACAACGAGTACCGTGGCCAAGGCGCCACGAAATGTTCCTAGGCCCCAAACTAATAAAATAGTAATGGCGAGGTTGCTGAGCAATCCAGTCTTTTTAATATCATTTTCAAATTGCTGTTCTTCTTCAGCTTTTTCCACATAGCGACCAGACAGACTGTAGGGAAAGCTTACTTTTTGGTCTTTGACGAAGATAGATTCAATAGCGGTTCTAATATTTTCTGCTAATTCCTTTGAACGCAACAAATTAGTTGAATCAAATACTGGACGGACTAAAAGCATAGCGTATTTTTTATCAGAAGATAAAAAGTAGCGCTCACCGCTAGTGCGTGACTTTAATTTATTGAAAAAATTATTGGCCTCTTTTAATTGTTCATCCCGATCGGATTCGTCAACCAGACCAAGGCCTGTGGTATCAACTGCACTCTTTGAGAATATAACTCGGGCATATTCAGTCAGTTTTTTGAAATCTTTACGGGGCATTATGTAAAGGGCTTTATCTTTAAGCATGAATTCTTCACGCTCAAAATATGTGTATTTA
>JAURXW010000291.1 GCA_030654205.1 Bacteriovorax sp. | reverse complement strand
CGCTCCAATGTTTCAATACAATGGTCAATATAGAGTCACTTTAAAACCCTTTATTGGAGTGGAGCTTGAAATCAAAAATAATCAACTAACGCTTTCTAATATTGTTATTAATACGGCAGCTGAACTCGCAGGGCTCAAAGTGGGAGATGTGATTGTCTCTATTAATGATGGGCCTGTAAATATTAACGAAGAAACAGATGTTGATAACTTTTTTGACTTTAAAGATAATGAAAAAGTGAAGTTAAAGATTTTGAGAAAAGAGAGAGAATTTGATGTAACAATTCAATTTAGTCTTACTTCCAAGGGATCAATCGTCGATCGCAAAATTGATTTCAAGGGCGAAAAATACAGCTATCTTTATATGGGCGAAGTACCTTCTGATTTAGGAGTTAAAGCGACATGTAATATTTTTAGTAATTTTTTAAAAAAATTTAATGCTCAAACAACTGGAATAGTTCTCGACTTAAGAAATAATGTTGGTGGCCCGGGTGAAACGGCAGCTTGTATTGCTGGTCTTTTTTTGGGAACTGGTACTCATATCTACTCAGAAGTTGATTTGACAAATTCAACTTTGAAGAAAAGACTTGCGATAATGCCCAAAGTTTTTAATAAAAAAATAATTGTCCTTGTGAACGGGAAAACTGCAAGCTCTGGAGAAATTATTGCTCAGGCCTTACAATTTCATTCACGGGCCTTGATCTTAGGTGACCGAACATATGGCAAGGCCATCGGACAAACTCAACAAGATTTTAAAATTGACAGAATTACTTATTATGAAACTTCAGAAAAAGCACTTCAACCCGATGGATCAAGCTATCACGGGCGAGGAGTTATTCCAGATTATTATGTTTATAGAGAAGGTCTAGAAATATCAGATAGAGAAAAAGAAACTTTACGAGAAGAAGATTTGGCCATCTTTCCGCTAAAAATTGAAAATGGAATATTTTATAAAAAAAGATCGACTCCTCTTAATTTTCCTTCAAAGTGTGTCAAAGAAGATGTTGTGAGAAAAAGCGTTGACTCTCTTGACGACAGAGATTGGAAAAAAGATTTTCAATTACAATTTGCCTTAGAAACACTTCGGTGTTTATAGGGCAATGTCCCTGCCTTATAGTTAAACTCTATTTTTTAGCTTTACAAAAATTTATCAACCACACAAAATTAGATGGAGTTTTAAAATTATCGCCGCAAGGAATCTAGGAACTAATAAATGTCAAAAGTAATTACCGGACTAGAAAGATTAGTAAATAACAAATCTCTGCAAGAGAGCATTAAGGGAAATATCGGCTACCTATGCCATAGCGCTTCGATAGATTCTCAATTTAATACAGGCGTCGTTTTGCTTCAGAAACTTTTTGGCAGTCGTTTAAAAAAATTATTTGGACCACAACACGGCTTTGTTACTGACGTTCAAGATAATATGGTTGAGACCACTCACTATATTCATCCCTATTTTAAAATTCCAGTCTATTCACTCTATTCAGAAACCAGAACTCCAAGTGATGAAATGCTTGAGGGACTAAATACCCTGATCATCGATCTTCAAGATGTCGGCACTAGAGTTTATACTTATATCTCTACACTCTCCTTAATCATGGAAAAATGCCAAGGCAGAGATATTAAAATAGTTGTACTTGATCGCCCAAATCCTGTTGGTGGAGAAATAATTGAAGGTTGTATTTTAAAACCTGATTATAAATCTTTTGTAGGCCGCTACCCTATTCCACAACGCCATTCTATGACGATGGGTGAAGTCGCAATGTTTGGAGAAAAAATATTAAAAACTGACTGCCAGATTGAAGTGATAAAAATGGAAGGCTGGAAGCGATCGATGTACTGGCAAGATACCGCACTTCCTTGGGTACTACCCTCTCCAAATCTTCCGACTCCTGAAGGAGCTCTCACTTTTGCAGGAACTGTTTTATTTGAAGGGACCAATATTTCTGAAGGACGAGGCACCACAAGACCACTTGAAGTTGCAGGTTTTCCTGGAATCGAATCGTTTTCATTTTGCGAAAGAGTTTTAAAACAATTTAAAGCAGAAGGACTAACAGAAGGATTTAACCTTCGCCCCATAATTTTTCTCCCAACTTTTCAAAAACACCAGGGACAAAATTGCGGAGGAATTCATATTCACCCTACAATTAATAATAAATTTCAATCTTGGAGCGTCTCGCAAATGCTTTGCCGCGAGTTTAAACGTGAACTAGGAACTGAATTTCAATTTCATGAAAAAGCTTATGAATACGAATTTCATAAACTGGCCATTGATCTTATTAATGGAACAGATGAGGTCCGCCATTGGGTCTATCGCCTAGGTTCTTTCTCTGATCTGAAGGCCCTAGAAGTTTTGGGCCATGATCAATTTTTAAATCAAAGAGAAAAAATTCTGCTTTATTAAAGATAGATTAATAAATCAGGCAGCAATTTTACCACCATTTAAAAAGTGTAGGTACTCGGGCACTCGATGCTCGAGAATGTCCCAAATAATTCTCTCTTCTAAACCATCAACCTTGGCCGCCACAATCAGGGATCTGACTCTAAAGTCTAATTGATTATAATCAATATGGGAGCGATAAATAGACTCACTTTCAACAATGATCTCCTCGATAACTTCCGAATACTGCTTAATCAATGTTTGCTTAAAATCCTCTTTATTCATATTTCTCCCTGCGTACACTCTCGCTGATAATCACGAAAGATTTAAAAGAATATTTAAACGATTATAGGGTTAATTTATTCTTTTTTAATAATCATTTAGATTTTCAAAAATAATCGCCACTTAGATCAAAAGTTCAAACTAGACTAAAAAACTTTACAAGACGTTTTCAAATGTTACTGTATTTACTATAGAATATTTTTAAAATGTGCATATTTACTTCATTTTACAAAGGAGTGCTTGATGAAATTAAATGGTCCCTCACACAAATTGTGGGCATTATCGTTATCTTTGGTCTTGTCTCAATCAGTTTTTTCAGCCGATGTCTTAAAGGTCGGTGTTGTTTCGCCCATTACTGGTGCAACTGCAACTTTTGGACAAGAAAATGTTAATGGAATTAAACTCGCTTATGAAAAACTAAAAAAAGCTGGCGGAAAAAAATTCGAATTGGTAATCGAAGACGATAAGTCAGATGCCATCGAATCAACAAATGCCACAAGAAAACTTATTAATATTGATAAAATTTCAGCAATGATTGGAGAGCCAACTTCTTCTTTAGCGCTGGCCTCTGCTCCGATTGTTCAAGAAGCAAAAATACCATTCATAACTCCCACTGCTACAAATATAAAAGTGACTCAAGTTGGGAATTATATTTCTCGCGCTTGTTTTACTGATGATTTTCAAGGTGTTGTTATGGCGAAATTCGCTATCAATACACTTAAAATGAAAAAAGGATTAATCCTAGTAGAAAATACTTCTGACTACTCTAAAGGTTTGGCGAAATCATTCTCAGATGAATTCTTAAAACTTGGTGGAAAGATGGCCTCTACAGAAGAGCTTACTTACGTGGCCAAGGATACAGACTTTCAATCTCTTTTAAGAAAAGTAAAACGGGCCAATGCTGACTTCATTTTTATCCCTGGATACTATGTTGAAGTTGGACTTATTGTTAAACAAGCTCGCGCTCTTGGAATCACTGCTCCTTTTATGGGGGGAGATGGTTGGGATTCTCCAAAACTTTTTGAAATTGCTGGTCCTGCTATTAA
>JAURXW010000274.1 GCA_030654205.1 Bacteriovorax sp. | reverse complement strand
AAAATCATCAATGTTTTTTAGACCTAATTCTGCAAGTTTTTCACGTAATTCAGCAATATGGCCTGCTACTGCCTGTCCTTTACAAAATATAAAACAATGTTCATTGCCGGTATTTAATAAAAATGGTTGTTCCTCTGTTTTGAAATTATTAAGAACAAATCGAACTCTAAAAATTGCGGCCCTTCTTATACGTTGATAAAAATCAATTATTTTTTTTTCTTCTGGTGTAACTAGGTAGGCGATTTCAAGTATTACATCTGCATCAAATTGTCTTTTTTCCGTATAGCTTGAGAAGTTTTTCCAGGCCAATCCCGTTTTATTTATCTCGCCATAGCCTCTAAGACCTGGAAGATCGAGATCAATGATAAAGTTTCCAGCACGCAAAAGTCCATGATCGTTGTTGCGCTTTGGTTGAAGAGTGACATCTGTTCCAAAGCTATTCTCGATTAAATGACTTAATTTTTTTGAAGAATCACGGTTAACCAATATAAAAGGAATTTCTTCTCCCGCATGATTTTGTTTATAAAAAACAGGAATATTATTTTTCTTAGCATAGTTTCCAATAAAAATTCGCTGATTTATATGCTCATTAAGATCAATACTTGTAGAAATATTTTGATCAATTGATCCTAAGATTTTTTTAATAATTGTGAAACAACTCTCATCAGCGACGGCAGGAAAAGTAATTAATTGCAAAAAAACCAATAAGAAAATAGGGTATTTTTTTAGCCTAAATTTCAATCTTGCCCCCTAAAATTCTGTAACTCAATAAGTATCGGTTAGGGGGTTTTTTATATTAATCTATTTTTTTAAAAACCGATAATTATAATGACTTGTAAATCTTTTGTACTCTGGACAATTATTATGAAAATATTTTGGACATTTGCATTTTTATTCTTAGGCTGTAGTTTTTCTCCATCAAAAAGAGAACGACTTCCTAATTCCAGTACCTTCAGTTGTCATTTTAATAAGATAATTAATGGAAACCAGACAGATTTTATTTTTATTCCAGAAAATCAATTGCTTATTATAAAATCTAATATTTTAGGGGAGACTAAAATTCTTTTAGAAGAAAGTGATTTTACCCCGGGCGGGTATATCTATAAAGGTGGTCGCGCTGAAAACTATGATAATTGGAAACTCAGTCTTGAATTAATTTCGTATAGATACAATCCCAAAATTAAAATTGATATTCAAAAATCATTATTGTCTAGTTTGGAACTAAAAATAGAATCAAGATGCCTGAGTATTGCAAACTAAAGTTATTTCGTCAGATACCGATAGGCTATTTATTAGTGAGGTATCTATTAAAACGTTACTCTATATTGCCCATATACTATTTTTTTCAGTCTTTTTCCATAACGCTTACGGCTTGGAAGAAAGCTATAATAAAAATAAAACTTTAGATGTTCCTTATCGTGAACAGGCCGTAATTGTAGGTAAAGAAGGATTTTATCCCAATCGTTTAATTGTTTTTAAAGGCGAAAAGGTTCGTTTTTTTGTCACGGCCGTCGGAGTGGATTCGGCCTGTTTTAATATTCCAGATAAAAACGTTTATACTACTGCAAAGTCCGAGAAAATTGCGGAAGTAGAAACCTTCTTTGATAAAGTTGGTGTTTTTCAATTCAACTGTCCTAATAATACTTTCACTGGAAGAGTTATGGTAATTGAGAAAGCTTCCGATAGAGATGAGAGTTTAAGACGGGGCTTGGCCTCTGATACAGTTAAAATTTGGCAACCAAAAGACACTCCAAGTGAATGGGTACAAATTCAAAGATCCGAGCTCAAAGATTTAAAAGGTATGGGCGATGTAATGGACTTAGATAGTAAGAGTGAATAAATATGTCATCAGTTTTTAAGGACGCTATTGAGCAATTTTTATACCCCATCAAGGATCTGCTTGATGACCCAGGTGTATCAGAAATCATGATCAACGGCCCCAAAGATATTTTCGTTGAAAAAAAAGGTCTCGTCTATAAAACAGATGCTCAATTTCATAACGAAGAAGCTCTACTGGCTGCCATGCGCGCCATAGCTCAATCAATCGGAAGAAGAATTGATAAAGACAATCCTAGGCTTGATGGTTTTCTTCCCGATGGATCTCGTATCGCCGTCGTGCTACCACCAATGGCGAGAAACGGAACAACTGTTGCTATCAGAAAATTTTCAAAAGAAAAATTAACTTTAAATGATCTAATAACTTTTGGTTCACTTTCAAAAGATGCTGCCCGTTTTTTAGATATCTGCATTTTTTTAAGTAAAAATATTGTTGTTTCAGGTGGAACAGGATCGGGAAAGACGACTATGCTAAATGTTTTGGGATCTCGAATTCCAAAAACTCAGCGCCTGCTTATTATTGAAGATTCGGCCGAACTTCAAGTCAAAGCTGAACATGTTGTAAATTTTGTCACCAGAAAAGCAGATGCCGAGCGCGGTGTGAGTGAAGTAAGTATTCGCGAATTAGTAATGTCTGCGATGAGACTCAGACCCGATAGAATTATTGTCGGAGAAGTTCGCGGTGAAGAAGCACTAGATTTAATCCAAGTTATGAATACTGGTCACGATGGAAGTATGGGAACAGTTCATGCTAACAATCCAGTGGATGCCTGTACTCGTCTGGAGACATTATGCTTGATGGGGGACACTAAAATTCCACCAGACGCTGTCAGGAAAATGGTGGCATCAGCTATGCAATTAGTTGTTCAGTGCAGTCGTTATCACGATGGAGGAAGACGAACCTCACATATTTCTGAAATTTTAGGTATTGATAAAAATGGAAATTATATTTGCCGCGATATTTTTAAATGGGTTCAAACTGGCAAAGACCCTGAAACTGGAAAGTATATCGGCGAAATGGTAGCATGCAATTATGTACCTTCATTTTTTGAAGATATCATCGTTAATAAACTACCATTTCCAAAAAGTAATTTTTTGGCACCAGAGTGGTATAATCAAAAACTAAAAGGTGAAGCGGCCTAGAATTAAAATTCTATGTCTATTCCTTCAGGCCCAATATCACATGTGACCTCTAAGGCCTCTTCTTTTTTGGCTTCGACAACAATATTTTTTAAATCTTCAATTGAAATTTCTGGATCCAAATCGAAATCAAGTGAGATGGCATTTATTAAATTATGAATAACTTCATAATCTCTTAGTGTTTTAAATTGATCAATTTTAACAGCGATAGTGTAAGTATGATCTTTAGCATCTTGAACTATGTCTATTTTCACCGGCCCTCCAAGGCAACTATTTGTGAAGTTATTACTCAATAATATCTTTAATTTCCATCATTGGCATAATGGCAACGACTCTAACTTTTTTTTCTTCAGTTTTCAATTTTTCCAGCTTAGATTTGAATTCTTCATAACGTGGATTGGATTTTGCCATTTTGTATAAAATAGTATTCCGAGTAAACTGAACAGTTATTTCTTTATCATCTTCTCGGATCATTTTTACTCTGTCAGTAAACGAATCGGTGACTTCATTTTTTAATTTATTGTCTGCTATTACAGGTGTAACCACAATAAAACTGGCAAGAATCAAAAGTAGTTTTTTCATAAAATATTTCCTTTCTTAATTCTAATCATAAATTTGGATTTCACCCAAGTAAGTATTTTATTCCATATTAATAATTGAATGTTTAAGTTTGTTTTGTCACAATAGGCTGATGTCATTACGCCAAGAAAAAGCAGATCATATATTAAAAAGACTTGAGGAGCTTTATCCAGAAACTCCCATTCCTCTTGATCATAAAGATCCTTATACCTTATTGATTGCTGTTTTATTATCTGCTCAGTGCACTGATGAACGTGTTAATAAAATTACTCCTGCTCTTTTTGCTAAAGCTGATACTCCTCAAAAAATGATTGAATTATCAGTCGATGAAATTGCAGGTTTCATAAGACCGTGCGGCCTTTCTCCTCGAAAATCAAAGGCGATCTTTTTGCTCTCGGGAATTTTAATCGATAAGTATGAAAGTTTAGTTCCCCAAAGTTTTGAGGCATTGGAGTCTCTTCCAGGTGTCGGACATAAAACAGCTTCGGTTGTTATGGCCCAAAGTTTTGGAGTACCTGCCTTTCCTGTCGATACTCATATTCACAGATTGGCCCAGCGGTGGGGGTTGACCAGCGGGAAAAATGTTGAGCAAACAGAAAAAGATTTAAAAAAATTATTTCCCAAGGATAAATGGAATAAACTACATCTACAAATAATTTTTTATGGCCGCGAATTTTGTAGTGCGAGAGGGTGTGATGGAAGGACTTGTGAGCTGTGTTCGACTTTTAATCTTTTGCGAAAGACCCCAGTGTGTACCAAAAAATAACAATTTATTGAGCACGCCCAACTTGTAGGGCAATTTAAGAGAGAGTGATAAGGGAAGAAAATCTAATAAGGACAGCCCACCTTGCATGCAGCGTAGGTCTCAAATCGACCAAGGTTATAGATGGGGGCTATTTGGTAGCTCGCAAAATTAAGATAGAGACAATCGTTCGTAGCTCCCATTATAGTGCATGTATAAAACTCATCTGTTCCAGAAGCTGTGTTTGCGATTACAGAATGATCCAAAAGACAACTGGCAACTACTGTACAAAAACTTAAACTGGTTAATAAGTACTTTATTGTTCCCATTTGACTCCTCAAGTTGTTAATAAAATAACATTATTAATTGTAACATAATATTTGAATTGTTCTATGCAGATCCTATTCAATCCAAATGAGCAGAAATGTCTACAAGGTTGTGTGTAAAAAATAGAACGCCCTAAAAAGGACACAGTTGAGAAGACTGCTATTTTTTTACGTTTCAGAATTGGGCAATAATGACTTGTTTTTATTGGTTCAAATAAAATAGACTATAATATTGATATTATGAACCTATAATGTATTAACACCTAAATGATTAAATTGAGGTAGCTGTGAATAGCTTTTATAAATTAAATTTTTATCTTCTTATAACTATCATTCTAAGTAGTTGTATTGGAGCAAATAATCTTCAAATTACAGTAAACAGTTTGAAACAAAATACTAGTTCGGCAATGTCTGTTGCCAACGTTCAATTAATTAATAATCAAGTTGTGATCACTGGAAAAAATTTAAATGATGTTTCAACTTTTAATATTGTTAACGGTGGAACTACTACAAATTTAGTTATCGAATCACAAAGTGCAACTTCTATAGTTGCTAATACTTTAAGCAATGTCACGTTTGCGGCCGGTGTTGTATTTGATTTTGTCTTATCAACGGCCAGTGCTACTTCAACTTTTCAAGTGACATTTACAACTGCTAATAATTCTATTACAGCACCAATGTTAACTTCAATGGGGGCCACTACTGGCCAGATCATGAAGTATAACGGAGCTACTTGGGTTCCTTCAACTATAACGAATGCTCAAACTTATTTAGGAACATGGAGTGCCGCTGGTAACTCACCCAATATAACTTCACCCTCTTCGACACCAGGTGATTATTATATTGTTTCTTCAGCTGGAACTTTGAGTGGAATTACTTATGCGATTGGAGACTGGATTATTTCTGATGGTTATAATTGGCAAAAAGTTGCAAACTCCGCAGTTGTTGTTTCAACTTTCAATGGACGCCGCGGAACTGTTACTTTAGTGCCGGGTGATTATGCTTCCTTAAAAAGTGGCGGAAAAATAACGGGTTCATCTATTAATGATTTGGCGGATGTTAATATTTCAGGAACACCTGCTGACAACGATGTTCTTAAATATGATCTTACAAATAATAAATGGATTGCTGGTGCGGCCGCTGGTGGAGGCGGATCCGTGACAGGTGTAACTGCTACTGCGCCCCTAAGTGTTTCAGGAACAACTGCACCGATTGTAAGTATTGCCACAGCGGCTTCAGGAGTTGCGGGTGCACTTTCAAATACGGACTTTGATACATTTAATAATAAGCTGGGAAAAACTCTTACTGCTGGACAAATATTTGTTGGTAGTAATGGGACCAATATTGCAACAGGTGTTGCTGTGAGCGGAGATGTTACGATTAATGATACAGGGGTAACGGCAGTAGGCGCAGGTAAAATTACCAACGCGATGTTGGCCGGTAGTATTGATCTGGCTTCAAAAATAACAGGAGCTCTGCCAATTGCTAACGGTGGTACAGCAGGCGTAACTGCAAGTGCTGCAAGGGCTAATCTTGGATTAGTGATTGGAACAGGATTGGGTGAGTTAATGGCCTTTACGACGGCCATGAGTTGTTTTCCTTATGAAAAACTTCAAGTCAGCGCAGCTCCTTATTATTTAACTTGTGTGACTGATAATGGAAACACTAATTACGCGTTACTTGTTGGTCGAGCGAGTGGACAGATTTTAAAAGGTGGGACTGCGGCTTCGGAAAATTTAACTCTTGATTCAACGGCCCATGCAACTAAGGGTTATGTTTTAATTAATCCTACTGGTGGCAATGTTGGAATCGGGACGACAAACCCAATTTATAATTTACATATTAAGGCACAGACAGGAAATAATGTTAGCCAAATACTAGCTAATTCAGATTTCGTCTTTGGTTCGGCAGCAACAGCAATAGAAATTTTTTCAGGAGCACCATCGGGTAATACCTTTGGGGCCATTCAAGTGAACAACTCTGGAGGAACTGTCAACGGTAAGTTGGCATTAAATCCTTGGGGTGGCAATGTCGGTATTGGAACTACAGTACCACTTTCTAAACTTGATGTGAACGGAAGTCTCGCAGTTGGAACATATGCAGAAGTATCGGCCGCTCCGGCCAATGGAATGATTGTTAGTGGCAATGTTGGGATTGGAGTGGCCATACCAACTGAGAAGCTAGAAGTTTCAGGAAATATAAAAGTAACTGAAATTATTTATTCTTCTGATAGGAATTTAAAGAAAAATATTAAACCACTTCAGAATTCACTTGAAAAGCTTTTGGGGCTTCAAGGTGTTCAATATCAATGGCGATATGAAGATTATCCAGAGAGAAATTTTGACCAAAACCAACATATTGGTTTAATCGCGCAGGAAGTTGCAAAATTTTTCCCAGATTTGGTTCATGGACAAGAGGGAAATTTAGCAGTTAATTATATTGGCTTAATAGCTCCAATTATTGAATCGATTAAAACTCAAAATACTAAAATTAAATCACTTGAAAGTGAAATCGCAGAATTAAAAATGACCAACGCAAAAGAGCATGCATTGTTGCTTCAATTGATGAATAGAATGAATAAATTGGAAAAGAAATGAAATTTATAATTTTAATATTATTTTTTGTTTTAATCAATTCTAGTAAAAGTTTTGCTATTGCCTGTGCTACAAATGGAGCACAAAGATATTCAGCTAATTCTATGCAAATATGTCTAGCGAATGTTTGGGAAAATGCAGGTACAGGTGTGATCGTTTCGGGCTGTACAGTGGGAGAGTCCGGAAAACAAAAATATCTAACAAAAGTCATGCAATTTTGCAATGGGACAAATTGGATAAAATTGGATGCTTGTCCACCAACAGTTACGGCATGTACTGTGGGCGGGAATCAACAATATACTTTGGGAACAATGTCCTATTGCGATGGATCTTTTTGGGTGCAGATGGCAGGAACTTGTCCTACGGGTGCTGCCACTTCGAATTGTTCAACTTATACTGACTCTTCGACTTGTAATTCTTCCATTGGTCCAAACGGAAATTGCCAATGGGATGTCGGCTTTTCTAGTTGTGGTGATCCTATGGTGGCTATTTAATCCCAGTTGCCATAACAGAAAGGAGAGTCGTCAACTCATCTAATATTTCTCTCTTTCTAAAACTGAAATCTCCCTGGAGATCAGTTTTTTTATTACTTCCAAATTCACCATTTTTATCATTATAAATTTTTATCCGAAGATTATTATTCTCGAGGAGTTCAAATTGTATATCCAGATTAAAGCAAATAATTCGAAATTCGCGATTTTGAGATTTAGGATTAATTCCAAAAAATAAAAGAGTTTGAAAAAATAATTCCGGGTTTGTGAGACTTTCAATCACGGCCTTTTCTAAAAAACGAAAACTCACTTTTATCCATTCGAGGGCCTTTTCTTCTTGAGAAATTTCAGTTGGCGAATAGATTTTTTCCTGTGCAATATTTAATGCTTTCTGGAAATAAATAATTTCGGTTTCAATCAACCGATCTATCAGGCGATTAAATTGCGATGAAAGCAAAGTGTCAGAAGAAAGAGTCAGTTTCTTGACAGATTCTTGATTTTTCCACAAATGATGAAATATCCCTTTATTTGTCAGGGCCAACTTTAAACTATAAGCGTTGTTTTCAGTTCTAAGGTCAAGCTCTTTAGTAAGAACGCTCCCAGCTATACTTTTTTTATTAATAGCTATTGAAACCCACTGAACCTTACTTTCAAGCGCTTCCTGAAAAAATAGCTCGAAGATTTTAGGTGAGTGGAGATTCAATTTTTTTTTCAGAATATTTATTAAAAAGTTTATAAAACTCAACATTTTTACCCTTAACTTTGATCATTTCTTTGTTTAAGATAATGCCTGATATGATAAACACTGACAAAAATATTCAATCAAAAAAAATAGGTCTCTTCGATTCTGGAATCGGAGGCTTTAGTGTGTTAGGCGAGCTTTTTAAGCTGATGCCAGAGGCCGATTATTATTACGTGAGTGATGATGCCAATGCACCATATGGGCCTAAATCAGATGAATTCATTACAGAGCGCTGTAATGCAATTACCAAAGAATTAATTGCCAAGGGTGTGGATTTGATTGTCGTGGCCTGTAATACTGCCACGGCCGCAAGTATCGATTCATTGAGAGAAAAATTTATCGACATTTCATTTGTGGGGGTAGAGCCCTATTTAAAAGCCTATTATCAAATACCAGAGGGTCTTGAAAAAAAAATGATGGTCCTCACTACGGAATCAACTGGTAAGTCAGAGCGTTTTAAAAGACTCAAAGAGCGCCTTGATCCCGAATCGCAAATAGACCATTACAGTTTGAAAAATTTAGCGCGTTTAATAGAAAATTATTATTATCATTTTGATCAAAAAAATGGGATTGATGTTAAATTTGAATCAGAATTTGAAGCTGAATTATCTTTTTTAAAAGATCATCATTACGCTTACGCTATTTTGGGTTGTACCCATTATCCGTTAGTCAGGGAACGTATTGAAAAATTGCTTGATTTAAAAGCAATATCACCTTGCTCTCATGTGGCCCAAAGAGTTGTCGATTTATTGCATTCACCCAATTCATCCGCAATAGATCGTAATATTTTTAATTTTTTATCGACCTCAAATAATTTATGGATCAAAAAAAATCGTGAGTCCCTTTACGGACCTTTCAAAGGAAAATAATCATGTCAAAGATTACGCAAATTAAAGCTCGTCAAATTCTTGATTCACGTGGAAACCCAACTATTGAAGTTGATGTTTACACTGAAGCTGGCCATATGGGACGTGCAGCAGTGCCGTCTGGGGCCTCTACTGGATCAAAAGAAGCATTGGAGATGCGCGATAACGACAAATCTTATTATATGGGAAAATCAGTTTTAAAAGCAGTGAAAAATGTTGCTGAACTAATTGCGCCAAAAATAATTGGTTTAGAAGTGACAGAACAAAAAAAAATAGATCTTTTGATGATTGAATTAGACGGCACTGAAAATAAATCTAAACTTGGTGCTAATGCCATTTTAGGAGTTTCAATGGCAGTTGCCCGTGCGGGAGCACTGGACTCTAAATTACACTTATACCAATATCTTTTAGAAAAACTTCACGCGCCTAATACTCATCACAAATATATTATGCCCACACCGTTAATGAATATCATAAACGGTGGGGCCCATGCTTCAAACAATCTTGATATTCAAGAATTTATGATTGTTCCTCATTTACATAAATCATTTGCTGAAAATTTACGGGCAGGTGTTGAAGTATTTCATGCCTTAAAAAAAGTCCTACATGATGCCCATTATTCAACCAATGTTGGAGATGAAGGTGGCTTTGCCCCGGATTTAAAATCTCATGAAGAGGCCATTGACTGCATATTGATGGCCATCAAAAATGCTGGATACACTCCAGGCGTTGATATTTCAATTTCTCTAGATTCAGCAGCTTCCGAGTTTTATAAAAATGGTAAGTATAATATGCAAGGAAAAGAGTTCAGTACTGCTGATATGATTAAATATTATTCAGATTTATGTGCAAAGTATCCGATCTATTCAATTGAAGATGGTCTGGATGAAGGGGATCATCAAGGGTGGATTGATTTGACCCGAGCTCTTGGATCAAAAATAGTTTTAGTTGGCGATGATCTTTTTGTAACCAACAAGAAAATTTTTGAAGCGGGTATTAAATCTGGTGAAGCCAATGCCATTTTGGTTAAGGTTAACCAAATAGGAACTCTTACTGAAACATTTGAAGCAATGGATTTGGGTTATAAAAATAAATACCAGGCCATTATTTCACATCGCTCAGGGGAAACAGGGGATTCCTTTATTGCTGATTTAGCAGTTGCTACTGGAGCTGCCCATATTAAAACGGGCTCAGCAAGTCGCTCGGATCGGATGGAAAAATACAATCAACTTCTTCGCATAGAAGAAGAACTTGGTACCAAGGCAGTTTATTTGCCGGTAAAATAGAGGAACTAATGTTTTTGATTAAGAAAGAAAAGTCTGTCAATGTTTCATCAGATGATCATGATAAACGTGAAAGACTTTTTTTTCATGATATTATCAATCAGACTCATGGGCTTATTCTTTTTTTAAATCAACGGCAAAGCATTAATAAAGTCATTTCTGTTTCTGAAATTCAAATGTTAGAAAAAGAAGTCCGTACGTTACAAAGCCTCATTAAAGATCATTTTCAATTTATGCATAAAGATCTGACAAATTCTTATGACTGGGTTGTTTTTAATATCGCAGAAATAGCAATTCAAAATCTCATTACTAATTATTTGCCTAAAAATTCAGTTCAAGTTTTTTTTAATAAAAATGGAATCGATGATAAATCTGAAGTCGTCTATTTTCCCATTTTTTATCGCATCATGAATAACGTGATTAAAAATATGTCCGAAGCAAATGGACAAGTGATCCATTTTAACTTTCACCATACCGACAATGGATTGATCATTGAAACTAAAAATGATGTTCAAATTGAAATAGGTGACTCAAATACTCGGAAGGGATTAGGTCTCGAGTCTATATCCAGTCTTGTACATGAGTGTGGAGGCCAGTTTGAATATGAATTTTCAAAAGGTATATGGAGCAACCGTATTTTTCTACCTGGTCCAAAAAAGATGACTCTTCAAGAAGAGCAGAAAAAAGCCGCATAAAATTAATCCTTGTCACCAGTCCAGAATCTTCTTAAGCTATTATTAAGATAAATTTTAAACTGGAGAGTGAGCTTTGGAATTTTTTATCGGTCTAACATTTGATCCAAGCTCGATTCATCATAATAAAATTGAAAGTTTTAGAAAACGATTTGATTCTAAATTTCAAAAGGATGAAAAACTACAACTCACATTACTTCCTCCTTTTACGATTGATTTTCCAAAAAATGATGACCTGAATAATTTTATTGAAGGACTTTCTGATCTTCTAGATAGTCATTTATTTGGTATAGACCAAATTTCGCAAATAGAATTTAACGGTATAAGTTTTTCAATGGGAAAAAAAGGGGTATTGGGATTAACACCTAAGATTTCACCTGATCTTTTCTACTGTCAAGAATCTCTTCATTCTTATTTAAAAGAATCGGGTGCTCGTTTTAAAAAATCAAAAGATACAACAAATCCACTTTTACCTATCGGGCGCTTTGATTTCAGTGATCAATTAGAATCGGCCATAGAGACCGCCAAGATTGAGTTTTCCTCCCCATTTGTCATGAATGGGGCAAGTTTTGTGCTCTTTTTAAAGGGCCCCCAGCAATGGATTGCTAAGACTAACCTATATGATTTCGATGCTCGAGATCATTTTTTTTTCGTGAACCAATTATGCCAAAATTTCTAATTTTATTTCCGCAATTATTACTTTTGACCTGTGCAAATATTTCCTTTGCTGCTGTCGAATACAGAGGTGGAGCAGAGCTCTTAAACGCCAAGGCCTACGCTATTATTGCTCAGGCTTCAATTTTTTCTATGACGGCCCATCTCGATGACACTGGAGCTGAGATCTCCAAGCTTGATGGTAGCTCCTACCAAATGATTGATACTGATTTTAAAATTTCATATGGAATAAGTTCTAATTTAGAAACTTCTCTAATTGCCAAGTTTAGAAGTGTAACTTCAAATGATAATATAAATACAGTTTCTAATTCAGGGCCAGAATCTGTTGGGGTTCTGGCCAAGTATGCATTTGCACCAATCAATGCTTTAATATATGCAATTGAACTTCGATATCGCCAAACGCTTTATACAAATACTAGATATACAAATCTTCAATTTCCAGCGGCCGATACGGTTATTTTAGGTGATGATGGCAGTGAGTATGGCGTGGATTTTTATGCGACCTATTTGTCAAATTCATGGAAGCTGGATTTTAAGCTTGGATATAATTCTCCACCGAATGATTTAAGTTCTGAAATTGTATATGGAGCAACGGCCTTGTATAAATTTTCAAAACTTGGAATACTCGCGGGCATCGAGGGGGTTCATTCATTAAAGCGAGATCAGTTTACTGATACGCCGACCTTAAAGCCCCTAATGAGTAGAGGCCAAACATATTTATTCAATTCACTTAACCGAGAAAAAATTGCTCCACTTGTTGGTTTGAATTATTCTTTCGATAAATTTATGATTGGATTTAAAGCACAGACAATAATTAGTGGAAAATCTACGGATAAAGGAAATTTGCTACTTGCTTCTTTGAGCTGGAACTCGGGTGGAGTGAGTGCAGATTCAATTAAGATCGATAGCTTCAAAGAATACCATATCGATGGCTCTGTCTTAAAAGTTTCGGCCAGAGGAAATTTTATAAAAATAGATCAGGGACTTTCTACAGATGTTGAAAAAGGAGGAAAGTTTGATATTTATCAAACAGATTATTTTGGTGGAAATATCTTAGTGGCAACTGGGGTAGTCTATGAAATTGGATCGGATTGGTCGGTCATTAAACTAACCAAAAAATATAAAGAAATAACCATATTGCCAGGATTTGCGGCCCGGGGCTATTAAGGGTTAATCCTATGGAATTATTTAACTGTTTTGTTAATATTTGGATATCGTGTAGAATAAAAAGATAATTATTAACGAAAGCTTTATCAATAGATGTGGTTAGTACATGCAAAGTTTAAAAAATATTATTTTTTCATTAATTCTTGTTTTTAGTACTTCTTCGCTTTTAGAGGCCAAAACATTTTCCAGTCAATTTTCTGAATTTGAATTACCTTCTGGTTGGGATTGTGCACTTGAAGGATCCGAGTGGGTTTGCCAAAGTGACGATAAAGATCGTAAAAAAGAAGCCATTATTATTTTGGCAGCTAAGTATAGAGGCGAGCAAGATTCACTTGATCAATACCAGGCTTATTTAAAACTTCCAAAAAGTTTTACTTTACCGGGTGGAAAAACTCAAATTTCAGAGGCTAAAACTGTTACGGTAAAAACAATTAATAATCAACGTTGGGTTGATGCGCTTCATTTAGCATCTGAAGTTCCCGGTTTTTACACACGCTATCTTGCAACAGTAAAAGACAATTTAGGGATTGCTGTTACATTTTCAGTGGCCAAAGATCATTACGATGCTTACCAAGATATTTTTGAAAAAGTAATTGCTACTCTGAAAGTTTTTGATCAAAAATCAACTGATGCTGGAAATTGGAAAAAGAAGCAGGCCGAAGGTGATTTAGTTGATAGTACAACGATCGTTGATACAGGGACAAAGGCCGATATCAACGTACAGAAAAAAGGCTCAGGATCAGATAGTAGCGGGACGACAGATTCAATTCTCTTAATTGTAGGTTTGTGCGCAGTCGGTTTTGTTATTATGAAGATGAGAAAGAAGAAGAAATAAGTTTTATAAGCATCAATTAACTCCGCGGTATTAGCACTGAGTTAATTGATGGAAGGCCTAGAGTTCTGTCGTTGTAAAACAACCACAACCGATAGATTCACCTGTTAAGTCTTGCAGTACTGAAAATGTTTCATTTCTATTTTCGTCACAATTAATTAAAGCGGTTAGACACTCATTTGCAGCGAGGTAGTCTATTTTTTTCAAGCATCCACATCTTCCATTTTGATCTGTAATTAATTGAGAATCAGCGGCACATCTAATATTTGCAGTCATGCAAACCTGGCCAGAAAATAGTTTGGGTTGAGCAAATGCAACTGTAGAAATTAAGAAAGAGAAAGCAATAATCATTTTCATAAAACCTCCATATGTATTTCATTAATTTGAAATACGTAATATTATTTACAAAAAATTTAATATATTATATTTATCAGCAAAGTAATATTATTTAAATGGTCTATAATATTTACATAGCTCAAATTTGGAATTTAATTTGGTTTTTCAAAAAATAAGACCATGTAAGATTTGACCCAATATTATGATTTCATGGCCCAATTTTTTTATTACTGCTAGATTGCGCTGATGAAATATATAATTTTGTCCATAATTTTTCTCACTTCATGTGTAACTCCGTTTGGAAAACCTAACAAAAGCACCCTTCGTTTTCACGATTCAGAACAAGATAAAAGAGCTGAAAATTTAAAATTAGAAACTTTGGCCCTTGATAGAAAGAATTTTTTGATTGAAAAAAATCGTGTTTGGAATGAGATTAATTCAGACGCTAAAGAATCATTTAAAAATATTAAAGAGTTAGTGGAAAATAAATGCTTTGCTTGTCATGATGCAAACACAAAGCTTCCAATCTATGGACGAATTTTTAGAAAAATTAATCCAGTTGGCCAGCATCAAGAGGATGGATTAAAGGCATTAGATTTCTCGAGAGGTTTTCCTTTTAAGGCCCAGGGGAATCCACCTCAGATATCAATTTTAAAATCTATTAAGACTGCCATAATTGAGAGAACTATGCCGATCAAGGCCTTTACATTTGTATACCCCCGTAAAAAAATTAATGGGGAAGATGAAAAGGAAATTCTTGATTGGATTGACCCCGTTATAGAAAAACTTGAAGCCTTTGACCAAAAGTACAACGTTCAAAATGAAGGTGTTGAGGTGGGGGCCTTAAAGATATTAGAATTAAAATGCTTTCGCTGTCACGCCAATGGAAATAATAAAGGCAGTTTTGGAAATATGCAAAATACTAAAGACTTAATAGCGAGTAAGTATGTCAATCTTGAGGTCCCAGATCGATCAAGCCTCTACACTCATATTATTAGTAGTAAAATGCCTCCAAGCAAGCTTGAGGCCTTGAGTTTTGATGAAATGAATACAGTTCGTGATTGGTTGGATTTATTGAGCAAAAAAAATCAAACTAAATAACATTAAGTTTTCTTAGATTACTTTCTAAATAATTTTCTTGTGTCTCTTTTTCCACTTGATCAGATGTCTTTACATCTTTCCATTTAGTTTCTTCTGCAGAATTATAAACGACATCTTTTTTAAAAAACATTTGATCCGGTAAATAAGGGGACTTGGTGGCATTAGTCAGTGGAGCATCATCGCGAACTCTTTCATCATTGGCGATTTTTACTTCTGTTTTAATTTGTTGAAGTTCACGCACGACTTCAGAAGAATTCCCATTCGTCTTCGTTTCATAAAGTTGTCTTAAAAAATTTAAACGGGATATACCATCAGAATTCATATATTGGCCTATCGGAATATTGAGAAATTACTTGAGCTTTTTTCTCAGAACTTCTATAGTTTCCAAGGGATGAGTCTTATATGGATTATGTTCAGCTCCAATGATTTTCTCCGTCTGGATTAAAGCCATCGATTTTATGGACTGAAGTTCTAGAGCATAATTTTTATATTTCAGATCATTTTCGCCGTAAATATAAAGTAATTCAAAGCTGACATTTTTTAATTTTTCTATATTTTTATTTTTTGTAGGAAAACATCCAGCAGAAAATAAAGTTTGAGACATTTGCCATTGTTTTAAATCATGCAAAGATTTTTTTTCAATTTCCAGATTAAAACTAGTTTGTTCTGAAAAAGTTTTAAAGATTGGATTTGTGTACCATCGCCTTAAGAAGCCAAGAAGATTGGCCTGATCTATTTTTAAAAATTGGTTATAGTCACTTTCTTTGCGTTCGTGCTGCTCATTTTCATCGATAAGACCAAGGCCTGCTGATTCTAGAATTAATTTTGTTGGGACCAAATAATTTAATGAAAGATTTAAAGCAATTCTTCCACCCATCGAATATCCATAGAAAATAAAATTCTCTGAAAACAGACGAATAAAATCTGCAAATTTTTTGAAAAAATCATCTGTCGAATAAAAGTTTTTACAATTGGTCTCACCGTGTCCGGGTAGATCTATATAAAGTAAGGAATAACGATCTCTCAAATGCAAGGAGATCTCTTTTAAATCATCTTTATTTCCTAAAAATCCGTGAAAAAAAACAATGAGTGGAGCTTGTTTTTTTTCTAAATACTCAAAGGAAAAAATATTTTTTAAATACAAGTCATAGGCCAGTCGTTTGAGTTGACTTCTATTAGGTTTGAGCTGACCTTGGAAATTAAGGATTGTATTATAAATAAATTTTGGCACTTGATAAGGATGTAGTTCCTTTTTTAAGTACTGATTTATTTCTTGGACACTCACATTGGTTTGATTATTTGATTCGTACAAAAGAATTCCCATCTCTCCCCAGTGCTCGTCTGTAATTGCTAGCAAATAAGCGTCTGTGACAAGTGGATGCATCTTGACAGCTTCTTCAATTAGTCGCGGATTAATATTTTCACCTCCGCTGACAAAGATTAAGTCAGATCTTTCTTGGAAATGTAATATTCCCAATTCATCAGAAAAACCTAAATCATTAGTTTTAAGCCATGAAGAATCTGATGTCGCAGGAAAAAATAATAATTGATTATTCTGAAAATATCCAAGGGCCAGTGTTTTTCCTCTGACATTAAAAAAATTTTGTTCATCCAGCTGAACTTCACGATATGGTAAAACTTCACCATTGATCATGAGAAGAGAAGTCGTTTCACTCATCCCATAAGTTTCAAATAAAATCAGTTCATGAGACTTGGCCAATAATTTTAATGGGGCAGTAAGTGGGGCCCCTCCAATAAGAATCACTCGAATTGTTTTTAAAATAGATAACTGCTCAATGTTTTCAAGCATTCGCTTAAGCTGCATTGGCACTAGAGAGATAAAATCGATCTTAGAACTTAAGTCAGAGGATAGACTTCCACCTGAAAAAAAAGCTCTCCACAAAATCATTAA
>JAURXW010000261.1 GCA_030654205.1 Bacteriovorax sp. | reverse complement strand
CAAAATTTTTTCATGGGGGGGGGAATTTGGCAAGGTGTGAAATGAAAAAAGAAAGGACGACACTATGGCCGTCCCTTCAATATTTAAAATTTTTTAAAATTTGATTAAATCAATTTGTTGAGAGCTTTTAAGAGAAAGCCTCTGAACTCTTAAGCTTGCTCAAGTCCTCCTGAGGTGCTTGTACAAATTCCAAAATGAATGTCGTGTTATAGAAAAGAAAAAATTAAACGACGTTACGGATCCAAAAATTCCTCCCCAAAAGACATCATCCTCTTTCAATGCATGTATTCGCCACACAAGCACCGACCAGTCACGTTCTACAAAGAAGACGGCCTTTTTCCGTTTCGGCAACTTGATAAACCGATCATGCCTTTGACAGCACCTAAGGTTTCAAGCTTTGCTCTGATCCACTTTCGCAAAATCATCGCCATTTCGACGGGTTTTCATCCAGCGCCTCATAATCGGCCGGACAAGAACGAGAATAGCGCAATACATCAAACAAGTCAAGTAATTATTTCATACTTCTGAAATAAAAAAATGAAGATTTAATACGCTTATTTATTGATGAATCTTTTTTACTAATTGTTGAAAAAAGGTATTGAGCTCTTCGAGGTTTACAGTGGCCGTACCTTTTTTGCCAACAACAACACCTGAAGCGCAATTGCCAATCCAAGCGGCTTCTTCGAGCGTAGCACCGGCCAAAAGGGCCGAAGTAAGAACACTGATAGCAGTGTCGCCAGCACCTGAAACATCAAAGACTTCATTGGCCACTGTTGGAATAACTTTTAGCACTGGTTGATTTTTAATATCTAATAATGCCATTCCCTCTGCACCCAGAGTTATAACCAGCATTTGTAAATCAAGCTTATCCACTAAAATATTTGCAATATTTTCCAACTTCTTTTCTTGATAACCTAAATTTTCAACCATGACTCTGGCTTCACTAAGATTTGGTTTTAAAAGAGTTGCACCTTTATAATAAAGTGGCGGAGTTGATCGTCCCGGATCAACGGCCACTAATTTTCCATTTGATTTGAATTTACTAATAAGCGAAGCGATAAGATTTTTAGTGAGAGTACCTTTGGCGTAATCTTCTATGATGAGCGCCTCATGGCTTTTAACAAACTCTTCGATACGCAAAAGAATTTTTTGTTCAGTTTCTTCATCAATATAATCTGATGATTCATAATCAATACGGCAAATCTGCTGAGTATTGGTCGTTACTCGTTCTTTAAAAATAGTGGGTCTAGATTTGGTTCGTACAATTCCCCATGTATTAAGTTTTTCATCTTCGAGAAGATTATCAAAAAGATTTGCATTATTATCTTCACCGACCACTCCGCATAAAGTTGAGTTAACTCCAAGCGTGACAAGATTATGAGAAATATTGGCAGCAAGACCAAGCTTGAGCCATTCTTTTGTAACCTCTAATACCGGAACTGGAGCTTCGGGAGAAATTCTTCGGACTTCGCCAAAAGTATATTTATCAATTCCCACATCACCGACAACTACGATTGGATTTATAGTGCTAAATTTTGACGTGATTTCATTAAAACGACTAAGAGAAATTATATCTTTCATAAATTATCCTTATAAATCCATTACAACAACGGCCTGTTTTAAAACATCGTCCACTTCTATTTTTCCCATACATTCATAGTAAGGGCATTCGCGAAGTGCGCACTTTTTAACTTCACCACAAATAACATCAGGAACTAAAATTTTAACTTTTTCATTATTTTTAGACAATGGTCCCCAACGCAGGGCCGATTGAATTTTAATAGGGGAATAAATACTGACAACCGGAACCCCAATTACGGCCGCGATATGAGTAGTCCCAGTACTTGGACCTACAAAAACAGCAGCATTTTTCAGAATGGACATATAATGACGAAGTCCTTCTTTTTGCCCATTAAAATAATAAATTCTATTTTTTAAAAAAGCATTTTCTTTACGGCCCAGAATTTCTTTAAGTCCTTGAAGGAATATATAATCAGAAGGTGTATGCGAAATAATAAATAAAAACTTTTCTGGAAATTTTTGTTCGAACTTAATAACTAAACGAGCGTAGTTTCGAGATGACCAGTTTAAAGTATGCCCAGTCATTCCAGGATGTATAAATACCATTTTTCGTTCGGTTTCAATTCCTTCTTTTATCAATTCATTTTTAAATAAATTTGCATTTTTTTCAATTTCATCATTGCTTAAATAAATTTCCGGCGAGTAATGGTATTTGTCTTTGTAATTATAATCAATTCCCAGCGGCGATAATAAATTTAGATTGTACTCCATTTCATGCATCGTTACCATTGAGCGCTTTTGCCTAATACCAAAATTTAGGAATAAATAAGTATGCCAACGAGACTTAAGTCCTCCGCGAAATTTAACTCGGGTAAGCCAAGAAATAAAATTTGGAAGATATCCACCACCTGCATAAAAATAATGTGTCGGTTTTACTTCATTAAAAATTCTAAACATTTCTCTAATTTTTAAATAGAAACGGGCATTGCGGTGATAAATTTTATAATCATCTACATATGGATGAGATTTAAAAATGTCTGCGCTCTTGGCAGCGATGAGCATTGTAACTTTAGCTTCTGGAAATTTTTCTTTTAAAATTTTTACCATAGGCATCGTTAAAATCGAATCCCCTATTGCATCTGATCTATTGATCAAAACTCTCATAAATTAAAACCGAGATGAGCGGCCCTAAATTTTACGTCGTTACCTAGCATATGAATTATGTCTTTCATACTTAAGGCCGATGTATCTAGTAACATAGCATCATCTGCTTTTTTTAAAGGAGCAACCGAGCGGTTCATATCAGTTTCATCACGCAGCCTAACATCTTCAGCAATTTGAGTGAGAGTTATTTTGTCATCACCATTTTCTCGGAGCTGTTTAAGTCTTCTTTCTGCTCGAATATCCACAGACGCTGTAATAAAAAACTTACAAAAAGAATCTGGAAAAACAACTGTACCAATATCTCTTCCTTCCATCACACATATTTTATCAAGAGCAAGTGAGCGCTGGAAATCTAATAAATATTTTCGAACAGAAGGAAGCTGAGAAATTACTGAAGCCAGTCCTGAGACATGATGCTCGCGAATTTTTTCAGACAAATCAAGGCCGTTGATTCTTATTAAAACACTCTCACTAACTCCATAATCAATTTTAAGAGAATTCAAAAACTCATTAAGGGCCGCTCCTTCTTTTAATATAATTTTTTGCTCATCCGCAATATAGGCCAATGCTCTAAACATAGCACCAGTGTCTATGTAGAGAACGTTCAAAGCGTTCGCGAGCTCTTTTGCTATTGTCGATTTACCAGAGCCCGATGGGCCATCAATCGCAATAACTTTAGCGACATGTTTATTATTAATTAGAGGCATTGTGTCTATCCGTGAAAAAATTCAATCTTATAAATTTAACACCTATGATTCAGAAAAAAAGACGCTATGTATAGAATTAAGCAATTAAAAGGATAAAGAATGTGAAGAAACTTGACCTAGATTCTCAGAAGTAAGCAAAATATCTGTGTCAAGCGTTGGAAGCGCCACTGTATAGAGCTTTAAAAGATTCTCTTCTAATGCGCGCCCCTGACCACGAATGACATAGGTGAGTTCAAAAGGCCTTGGACGTTTTTTTAACTCTTTTTCAAAATTTTTAGTTAGATACTTATAGCTCTCTTCAACTTTCGTTAGGTACGAAAATTTTGTTGTATCAATATTTTTTGAATCCAAAAGATTTTTTAATTTATTTGGCCCCATATTATAAGCAATGGTGGCATAACGATAATTAAGTCTAAAATTATGCAGTAATTTTTTTAAATAAAAAACGCCGATTTCAATATTTTCAGTTGGCCGATGAAGGTTGGTATTAAGTGCATCTGCGCTGACTTTTTTACGCATTAATTGATAGAGATGGTTTGCTGTATCAGGTCTTATTTGCATTAAACCACGGGCGTTTTTATGACTAAGGGCCTTATGGTCAAAACCACTTTCAACCATCATGACAGAAATAATCCAAAAAGGGTCTATCTGATAATCAACCGACATATCGAGAGTTGACGATAAATAATTTTGGAAATTTTGTTTTGCCAAAGGATCTAGCGAATTAAGAATTACATTTTCAAATTCACTTTTTGTAAATTCATCAGCACGTTTTAGATCTAGCTTGGAGTTAAATGCAGAGCTCAGACCATCATAAGAATAATAGTCTTCTGTTTTATTGGGAATTGGTCCATATGGAATTTTTCCAATAGAAACTAGTTGATTTAATCGGAGTGTTTTAAGTAGTGATGAAGTTGACCAGAGAGCTCCAACGACCATGACTATTAATGCACCTTTTAACAATTTCATAGTCTATCTTTATCCTCAGGCATTAGGTCAAGTCTAGACTAAAGCCGTCATCCTAAAAATATTTCACGTTCTTCAATTAC
>JAURXW010000259.1 GCA_030654205.1 Bacteriovorax sp. | reverse complement strand
TTAAATCAGATTCAAAACCTTTTTACATTTCGCAGGGCCATTAACGCTGGGCCGGATAATCAAGATATTGAGTGAAGAAGTAAATTGGAGAATCCTCCAATGAAGAATTATTGTTTTGATTAGTTTACTGACGGATTAACTTTCTAACAACAATGGTTCTGTTATTTGTAACAAGGGGCAAATTATTATCCTTCATACTGGAGACTGCGATAATCAAGTCAAAGAAAGCAGAAAATACCAATTTCTTCATTATACAGTAGCGGATTGTGGAGAATGAAAAAGCTATCTGCAAAAGAAATGAGAGAAATTGAACACAAAACCCTGTGCGAGAAAGTGGACGTTTTTTATAGAGAGAATCCTCCAATTCTCGAGTTGGCTGAATCTAATTACGATATAAAAGGAAATATTCCTCTTATGTTAGGTCTCGATATTGGCCAAGGGAATTCTAGGTATGATGATCTTACTGAAAATCAAAAAATTTCATATTCAAAATACTTTTCATCCGAGATGAGCGGAGTTGGCTGCGTTTCATATCTGGGAGTGAGATATAATGAAATACTATTAGGGTTAATCTACAACTACCCACGAATAGATTTATCAGTTATTGAAAAAGAAATACTTTTCCTAAAGCACAATGTTAGCGTGTCTAAGGATAAGCTCTCACTATTAGAATATTTTTTTAACTTTTTAAAATCCTCTGATAAGGAAGACAGATCAAAAAGACTATTATATTTAAGAATGCTTGATTATAAAGTAATACCAACAGGTCCCACTGTCATCGTAGTAAATCTTGACGAAGATTATAGTTATAATGAAAACCCTAAAATGAGAGTAAACCTCGAGACTCGTTATATTGATTTTGCAATGAAAGATCCAGATCATCTTTTGAGATTTAAAGATTCTAAACACACCCTAAATTGTAGCCACAAGAGACATGATCGAGATTTGGTAAGATGGGAAACATTTGAAGGGTCAAAGCTCGCTTGTAGTAAATATGATATCGAAGATGAGGCTTCAGCCAAGAAGAAAATTAGAATTTTCTCCTCATACATAGACAAAAGTCTAATTCTTTACTCTAAGATGGATATATGTAGCAGCTCGGTTATAAAATTACATAACGACTTTGATATACTTACTTGTGCATTTATTAATGAGTGCGATTATTTAAATGCCATATTTTGGTGTGAGAAATTTCTTGAGTACGCTAAAGATCGAAATGAGTACGATATTCTGATTACTAGAGATAGAATTTTAAAGAGATTGAATAGTTGTAAGGAAGAAGCCGAGAAGATCAAGGGAATGGCCCCGAGTAATTATTCATCTGAGTAAATTGTTCTTTTCTTAGAAGTTTAATTAATTGGAGAAGCTAGCAAATGTATAAAGTTTTAAATATTGTTCTTATGGTCTTGCTGACTTCATCATGCTCAACATTTGATAAATTTAAAACTAAGGAGAAGGCAGTTTTTCAAGACGTCTTGCCAGAAGTTTCAAATAGGGAGTTATGGCTGAATAGAAATAGCGATGAATTGGTCTTACACCCAATTTTTGCATCTTTGCCTCTCGAGAGACGAAAAACCAGTCAAGGAATAGAAGTTTTTTCATTTCAAAATAGTGGTGGAACACAGGAATATAAATCATGTAATTTAAGCACATATTACTACAGCTACGTAAAATCAAGCTCGAGTGAGGGAAGTTGTAACACTACCAAACTTGAAGTTAAGTGCTCTCATGTGTTCTATGTAAGTAATAATAAAGTGACTGACTATAAAAAGGTTGGTCAATGTAGTGACGATAGAATTGATTTTAGACCATATGATCAAAAAGGTATTCCTGTAATGACTGATGCTGAAAAAACATATTGGGACAAATTGATTAAATTCAATCTAGCTGAAAATCCAATATGTAAAAAAACTTCAGACTGTCCTGGTGGTAAATCCTGTGAGGAGGGGCTTTGTAGGGATACTGGAATCTTGGGGCATTTCATTACCGAGTAAGCACCACCTAAAAGAAAATTTACTGTTAAGGTGAAACACTAAGCAAGAAAAAGTAAATCACTTAGCATTCAATAGCTTGGCTATGTTTTAACTAAAGCTTTTTCAAAACTTAATTTATACTTGAATTTAATCTTTTAGGCGTCTAGCGACAGAAGTTTATCATTGCTACAACGTAGGGGCATATAGACCAGCAATTGTTATGCTTTGGACTGTTGTAATATCAGATATGATGTTTAAGTTAGAAGAATTAGCTGAAATATATGAGGATACTAAAGCTCATAAAATATTAAATGAGACAAAAAAATCATGGCAGGATTTACCAACAAGCAGTGAGTGGGAAATTGTAATTCTTGATAAAATTTATGCAAACTATTCATTTGCCTCTGATATTTTAAAAGTAGAAATTGAACATTTAAAAAAACTAAGAAATATCTGTGCGCATCCCACGTATGGTCATGAACTCAATCTATATCAGCCCAATGGAGAACAGTGTAAAGGGTTAATAAGAACGTTTCTAGATGGTCTTTTCGTTATGCCCCCACTTAACCATAAGGCTTTTACGGAAAGTTTATTGAAAGATTTAGCTCAAAACATTCTCCGACAAAATTAGTATATGATTTAACAGTCTCGTATTTTAAGACTTCTTCACACTATATTGATTAAACAAAGCTTTTATTAATAAGGAATTAACCGATAGGTAAAGAAATGAGATATCTAACAAAATCACGATTTAAGCTGGCACTTGAATGTCCTACAAAACTTTTTTATACAAAAAAGCCTAAAGAATATGGCGATAGTGATTTGGACGATCCATTTTTGCGTGCTCTGGCCGATGGCGGATTTCAGGTGGGCGAATTAGCCAAATGTTATTATCCTAACGGTGTTGAGATCGAAGGACTTGATTATGATAAGACATGGAATGAAACTCAAGAATATTTAAAACAAGATAATATTATTCTCTACGAAGCAGCAATTAAATTTAATAATTTATTTGTAAGGGTTGATGTCCTGAAAAAAATTGGGAAAACCATAGAGATTATTGAAGTTAAGTCAAAATCTTTTAATTCAAAAACTTTTACTGAGGATATTTGGCAAAAACGTAATCCTAATAAACTTGATTCAGGGTGGAAGCCATATATTTATGATATTGCCTTTCAAGCCTATGTCGCAAAAATGGCATTTCCTGGTTTTGAAATTAATTCTTTTTTGATGTGCTCAGATAAAGATTCTGTTGCATCAGTAAATGGACTTAATCAAAAATTTCTTATTCAAAGAATCAATGAGCGAGAAACCAAGGTTAAGAAAATTGGCGATATTTCTTTAAAGTCTCTAGGTGATCCAATATTAAATGCTGTAAATATCACTGACGTCATTTTTAAAATTCACAATAATATTGAAGAAAGTGAAAAATATAAAGATTATAGTTTTAAAGAAACCGTTGAGTTTTTTGCCGATCATTTTGACAAAGATATAAGAATTGATCCTGAAGTCGATACCATTTGTAAGGGATGTGAATTTAGGTCAAATGCAGAAGGTTTAAAAAATGGATTTAATGAATGCTGGAAAATATGCCATGGGCTAACTGATGAAGAGTTAGCAAAACCATTCGCTTTCGATGTTTGGTTTTCTCCCAAGCTTAAAAATCCAAAAGTTTTAATGGAAGATATAGACGAAGGGGATTTTACAATAAAACCTAATACCTCCGGAGTTGATGGTCTTTCAAGAAGTCAGCGACAGTGGTTACAAATTTCAAAAATTAAGGAAAACGATCACTCCGAGTATAAAGATCAAGACGGGATTAATAGACAATTTAAAACTTTTAAATATCCGCTGCACTTTATTGATTTTGAAACTAGTATGGTGGCCATTCCTTTTAATAAAGGAAGACGTCCATATGAGCAGATTGCCTTTCAGTTTTCTCA
>JAURXW010000243.1 GCA_030654205.1 Bacteriovorax sp. | reverse complement strand
TAAGAAGTGCCTTCGATAAGAATTCTCGATCTTCATCGGAAAATCCAGTCTGGGCCTTAAGTGCAATAGAGTCGACGAACGCCAAGCGTGCTGGGATATAAAGCGGGGATGCTCTAAATTTATTTATTTCTGTTCTTAATTCTTCCTGGTGACCATCTAGGGCCTTAACAATAAGTTTCAAAAAAAGAGAAATCTTGTCGACATTATCTGGTCCAATATCAATTAATTCTATTATATTTTTTAAGGATTTTTTAGTTGGAATTCGACCGAGCCGATCAGCACATAATGGATTCATCTTATTATCTACACACGCAAACATCTCTTTTGTAGAATCAAAAAAGTTTGTTTCATTGAGTGCAACCAGAACATAACTTAAGTCATCAAGGCCCCCTTTAGAATCGAGCTCTCTGATATTGTGAAATACTCGATCTCTTCTTTGTTGGTTTTCAATAAAAGATTGATCTATTGGTAACATTAGGTGATCCCACGAGGCCGCGGGTATTTTTTTAATTGACTCAAACATCGCAGGGAACTGTTCATCCCATTTCGTACACACAAACAATTGAAGCATGTTGCGATAAAGCAGAACGCCTTTATTAAAATTTACTTGTGAACAAGCTTCTAATCTTTGTATTTCTCTAGCGCCTCGTACTTCTTCTGACGCTATTTCAGGAGAACTTTGCTTGGCACAGGAAGTAATTAGCAAAATTAATAATGCAAATGTAAAAAATGAATATTTTGACTTCTTTGTCCATTTCATTAATTCATGCCTATCTTTTACTTCCTTCGCTTGTATATTTCATTGCCTTTCCTGTGTTCACTTCATATTTGGTAAAGCGAATAACAGTTCCAGTTTCGTTTTTAATCTTTTTTTCTTTTTCTTTTTCTGTTTTAGGAACGGTGATTTCGGAAATATTTTTAATTGTTATTTTTGAAGGAAATCCAATTCCATTTATATTTACATAATCAATTTCATTAATAGTCGTGAACAATGCAGCTCCTTGAGAAGAGGTCATTGTTACTTTGTCTAATGTCAATTTGTTGTTACTCCATGCTTTAGGAGAATGACTAAATTCAGTTTTTACTAAAGACATTGGAGCTTTTGACTCTATTGTTTTAAGTTCACCAGATTTATCAAATATAATATCTACTTCAGGTGTTGCCATTGAATAGGTTAAATCAATTGCCTTAATCAATTTCCCGTCGGCAATAGGTTCTGCTTTTAATGTATATCCTTTAAATTTTTCAGAAAATTTTTCAGGCAAAACAAATTCCAACTTCCCTTGGATCAGTTTTATAAGATCGGATTTTACTTCATTAAATCCTTTCGGTAATCCCTGGACTTCGATTCGATATTGTGAGGGTGAAACCCAGTAGATTCGAAATGAAACATCTACCAATTTACCAAGCACCAAATTCTTTGTTAGCATTTCTGTTAGATTATCTATCCGTGCTTCAAAAATTAAATCGGTTACCCCATTTTTTTGTGGGCTATAACTTTTAATTTCAAACTGTTCCATTTCATCAATTTTTTCTTGGCCATGCGCTAAAATTGAAGTGATTAAAAATATAAATAGCAATAGTTGTTTCATTGGCTTTTCCACCTTAAGTAATCTCTTTATTGTATAGAGAGGATGCGCAGCAATCAAATTGGTCTAGAGTATGGAAATTATTTCTTTCCAGTTTTTATATAGGCACCTTAAATGTTTTGGTTTTTTTACGGTAACGGCTCCCTTTACTCCTTTAATCCCTTTGATATTTTTAATCTGAGTAAAAAGAATTGGTATTTCTTGTATTTCCAATTTGGAATAATCTCTTAGCATTGAAGCGATGGCCTCTAGGTATTCAAAAGTTAACTTACTAAAATCTTCGGTTTTAATTATACAATGGGCCCCGGTATAATTTTCGATATGAAACCAATAATGCTCTTTTGAAGATTGGGCCCGAATCCAATCATTACTTGAAGCATCCAATCCAACCATTCCAGTCAAGTTTCCCATTGCTATATTTTTATAATTATAGCTCATATTCTGGGCCTTAAATTGCTTTTGATGAGTAATCCATAAAGGCTGTATAATTTTTTCTTTAGTTACTTCAAAATCAAAATTGCCCTTTAATACGTTTTTGTATTCCTCTTGTGATTCAACTAAGCGACTTGTTAATATTTGCTCGGCTTTTTTAAGCTTTTTTATTTTTTTAAATACCAAATCTCTTTTTAGCCATGAGGAATTCAAGCCATGAAGTTTAATTTTCTGTCCATAAATCTTTAACTCGTCAGAATTTAAATCTAACTTATCTTCATTTAAATCCATCTGTAACAAACTCCAATTTTTCACATTGCTAAGATCGTCTGAAATATTATTAATTTTCCTTGTGAGAAATTTTTCTTTTTTTCTTTGTATTGGTTTTCCAGCTATTTTTATTTCTTCTTCTTTTAAATAATCTGCAATTTCCCAAGTTTTTTGACTAATGGTATTTGAAATTTTATCAGGTCCAAATGGATCTACCAGTGTAAGTAAATTTTCAGCCTGTAAGGTTTCCCCCGTCCAACTTAAATAAACATCTTCTTTAGACTGCTTTGCAAAAAACAATTGTCGGTCTTTGTAACCAAACAAAAAGGCATTATCGGAATGTTCATTTTTAAAATGGAATAAACTAACCATGCTTTTGTCGCCTACTTCCATTTTTCCCAATCTTGCTCCGACTAAATATTTTCTTAAATAGTCCAATAGCCTATCTTGAACTCTTAAATAACTAGGAGGAGCTTTCTCGGATATAAATATTCCTTGGTACTGATTTCCTCTACCGATATAAATTGCAACTGTTCTACCCGGGAATCGAATTATTAAAACTAGAAAATGAGGCGTCGTATAAGCTTTTTGAAGAGGATAAAATTCATTTTTTGAAAATAAACTGTTATATTCTTCACTGATCATTTTTAATTGTAGGTGAGTCTGTATCATGTCTTTAAATCTTCTAAATGGTAATAGTGAAGCTCTTTTACTTCTTGATTGGTTTCAACTAACAAGTGATATATCAAGTTTATCACACTTTGAGACTACTAAAAGAAGATTGGCCGCTCCTCCAAAACTTAAAAGTCCGGACCTCATTCAAAGAGACTTGGATCGACTGGATCATTTTTTAAAAAACTACGACGATTTTTCGATGTTTTTTAATTCTAAATTACGCATGCTTCCAGATGGAGTTGAGTTTTTTACCTTAATTCCTGATCTTTTTAAGGCAAAGTTTTTTGAAGCCCGTGAACTTAACTTTTTTGCTTTATTGACTGAGGCATATATCCAGAGTTTTGAATTATTTCATGGCTTATATTTTGAAACGGATTTTAAACTTAAGGCCGAAACCACGCAGAAAATAAAACGCCAATTCGTAAACCCACTAAGAGAATTTGTCGATTTCTCTGGCACTGCCTCATACGAAAGACATCCTGTTCTTAAAAAACTTTATGCTGAAATTCTTTCTTTAGAGTTAGATTTACGTGTTAGCATCCAAAAAGTTTCTAAGACAGAACTCTATTCCAGTCGCTTACAAATGGATAACTACGATATTATTAACGATCGTTATGTTCTTGCCGTTAGATCTGATTCTTATAATTCAGACTTGGGCCCAATTGTTTCACGTTCTCAATCTGGAATGACCTTGTTTGTTGAACCATTAGAAGTTAGGGAAAAAGGAAATCGTCGTATTTTCCTGCTCTCTGAAATTGAAGCTACAATTCTTAAATTAACAATTGAACTAAGTAAAATTATTCATGGATTTGCGGATGAAGTTAGTTTAATTTCAGATTGGATCTTGGAATTGGACTGGTTAAATACGAAGGCGACTTACTCACTTAAATTAGGTCTAACTAAACCCAAGCTTACTACCCAGTTTCATTTTGACATTCATGGATTATTTCATCCTCTTATTAATAACCCTGTTAAGAATAATATTTTCCTCGATCGCAATCATAAAGGATTAATTATTTCTGGTCCAAATACTGGTGGAAAAACAGTTG
>JAURXW010000242.1 GCA_030654205.1 Bacteriovorax sp. | reverse complement strand
TGCTGAGTGGAAGCTTGCTCATTTAGTTATTGGAAATATAAATGACGACGGTTATCTTGATGCAAATTTTGAAGACCTCATCGCGGAGTCAGGTTTAAAGCGTGCTGAGGCTTTTGATATTTTAGAAATCATTCAAAGATTGGATCCAGTGGGTTGTGGTTCAGTAAATTTACAAGAATGTTTATTAGCGCAAGCAAGAATTGCAGAGGAGCGCTCTCCTTTATTAGAGAAAATTATCAGGGATCACTTAGAAGATCTTCAAAGTAAAAATTTTGAAAAAATTTCAAAAACTCTAGGAGTTACTTCCGAACAAGTGAAGAAAACTGCATTGTTGTTGCAAAATTTTCACCCCAAACCAGGGCGACTTATTGCGACTCCTGATACTCATTACATACTCCCAGATATTTTTGTTGTTGAAGTCAGTGGAGAGTTTGTTGTGCAAGTTAACGATGAAGGAATACCACGTTTAAAAATTTCAAAGCTGTATCAGGAAATGATAAAAAGAGGGGCCGGTCATAAAACTGATGAAGCCTCTGAATTCGTCAAAGAAAAATTGCGGTCTGCAGAGTGGTTAATCAAGTCGATACAAAACAGACAAAAAACAATTGAAAAAGTATCTAAGGCAATCGTCGCCAAGCAACAAGAGTTTTTTAAAAAAGGTCCAAAGCTTTTAAAGCCTATGGTTTTAAAAGATGTTGCCAACGATATTGGAATGCACGAATCAACCGTTTCAAGGGTAACAACTAATAAGTATATGCATACTCCATTGGGGACGTTTGAATTAAAATATTTTTTTAACACAGGGATAGGGGGAAAAGACGGAGGAACCGATATTGCAAGTGAGGTTTTAAAAATGAAAATCAAAGCTATTTTTGAAGCTGAAAACCCATTGAAACCATTATCTGATCAGAAAGTTGTAGAGATTTTAGCTAAAGAAAATCTCACGGTCGCACGAAGAACAGTTACAAAGTATCGTGAAATGTTAGGTATTATGCCTTCATCAAAACGAAAAGAAAAAAACTAGGACTATTTTTTACCAAAAGGGCATTTTATGAAAATTACAACTTCTTTTTTACACTTAGAACACACACCGGCTCTGGACCAAAAAATTAAAGAAACCACAGAAAAACTTACTAAGTTTTTTCAAGATAAAGGAACGATTAAATGGTCTTGTTATGTAAAAAATGGAGAACATTTTGCTGAGATTTATTATCACGCTCCTCATTGCGAATACCATGCAAAAGCATGGTCTTCAAATTTATATGCCAGCATTGATATGGCCGTAGATAAAATTGAAAAGCAGGCATTCAAGAAAAAAGATAAATATAATAAGATACATAGAGAAAAATCTGAAATAATTATTTTAGATCCGGCCGATGCTTGGATGGACCAAGAAGATGAAGATGTCGCTTAATGATTAATTGATTATTTTAACTTATAGTGAAGGTCAACTTTAGTTGACCTTTTTTTATTTAATCCCTAGTGATTTTATAACTTTTTCAGTAAATTCGACTTCAGTGAATGGTTTAAGTAAAAAGGATTTAACTCCAGTTGCAAGAATTTTTTCTACAACTGTTTTATCCAAGGTGCCAGAGACCACAACAACACTATTTTTAGTATTCAGTGACTTGTCATCCAGCTCTCTCAGTAAATCCAGACCACTTTTTTTGGGCATTTTTAAATCAATGAGAATTAACCCAAACTTTTGGTTTCGCAACTTGCTAGAGGCCATAGAACCATCGTGCACCATTAAAATATTGCGAAAGCATCCCATTTTTTCGCAGTAATTTTTTAAGATCTCACAGATGCTTAGGTCGTCATCCGCGATTAGCACATCGCCTCGTAACTGCTTTTTTTTCTCTATCGCCATAACTAATTCTCCTTATTTCTATCTATAGTAATACCAAATTTTGGATAATTGGCTAACTCACCTAATTGTATAGATTCGGTCTATTTGCAGGCTTAATATTGATCAAAAAAATGCCCTCTATTCAAGGCTGATAAATAAATAATAACAAATGGCATCTTTATTGAATTATTTTAATTTTATGAAAAGCATTTTTACAAAATTCCAGCTATTGAGATCACAAGCAAGCCTAAATCGTCTAAATTTTGGACATACTTACTTACTTATCATCACTTTTTTATTTTTGACTATTGCTTGTGGAAAAGTTGTTAATTCAAACAAGAGATCAGACATTTATTCGGGGAATACTTCATTATTAACAATGGAACATGATTGTGTGAATAATACTCCAGTCCTAGAATCAAAGATTAGCAAATCAATTGAAGAGCTCTATAGATCATCAATTCAAAATTTACCACAACTCTTTTTTTCCATTAATTCTAGAACATATAATTATGATACCCCGATGGTCTTGAGTATTGATAAAATGACCACTTCTTATAGGTCCCTAAAAGATAATGTTAATTTAAATCAAAACGCTGAAGAGCTTTTTTACCTATACAATGGCAGCAGGCGCTTTGAAGATCAAAAATGTTCTTTTTCAACTATTACTCAGAATAAAAAAAACGATATTAGACCTTTTCTTAATATTGCCCATTTTTGCTATAAAAAGTATCAAAGTGAAACTTGTGCCGATAGTGAATTCATCTATATGTCAGCAGAATTGACTAGTTTTGTTAAGGAAAATACAGTCGAACTTTGTAAATCCTTTTCAAGAGAGGTTAGCTGTCAGGCTGAATTTAACATAAATAAACGGAAAAAAACTTTGGGAAGTATGGTGAATCTTTATTACGGACGTTTCGAAAAAGAACGCTACGGGGCGCTATTTTCCCTTAAACCAACACACCAAAAGTATAAGTGCCAAAAATCCAATGAAAACAAAACGATTATGACCATTAAAGTTTTAGAAACATCACTTTCTAAAGAAGGGCAGCTTGATCTTTTAAGCCACGCTGAAGAGATCTGGAGTAATAAAAATTTTTCATTAAAGTTAGAGCTTGTTAAACAATACAGTGAAGGGACCATCACAATCGTGCCAATTTCCAAAGGTATTTCTTATGTTCCTGACAGCAATAACCGAATGGTTTATTTAAGCACACAAAATGATCCGGATACGACTAAGCGGATTTTTGCTCATGAATTTGGACATGTCTTAGGCTTTCCTGATTGTTATATAGAGTTTTACGATGATTTCAAAAAAGAGTTGGTTTATTATGAAATTTCAAAAAATAATACGAATATAATGTGCTCTCTAAAAAATGGTGTAAAGGTACAGGATGATTACTTTTCTCAACTCGAACAGAACTCTTGCATCTTTAATTAAAAATAAGCGATAATTACAATCATGATGAATCACAACCATAATCACTCTGATAATGATGAAGACGAAGGTGGAACCTCCACCATAATAAAAAATAAAGTTGATTTGCCCAAAAAATACAAAGTTTTACTTCACAATGATGATTACACCACTATGGAATTTGTAATTTTCATTCTTCAGGGTGTTTTTCATAAAACAATTGATGAGGCCGAAAAAATTATGTTAGAAGTTCATCGTGCTGGCATTGGTCTTTGTGGGATTTACACTTACGAAATCGCCGAAAGTAAGTCTAAAAAAGTCGAAAGACTCGCTCAAGAAAATTCACACCCATTAATGTGCTCAATTGAGCCTGAATAAAGTGAGTAGATAAATGCAAAGTAAACGTTTAGAGCTCATTATAAATTCGGCCATAATTAAGGCCAATCAGCTTCAACATGAATATTTGTCGCTTGAAATTCTTTTTTGGGCAATGTTATCGGATCAAGAAATCAGAAGCATTCTTCAGCATTGTGGGGCAGACCTAGCAAAGCTTGAAGCTGAGCTTAACAAGTTTCTAGAGGATAAATCTAATTTTAGTCTGCTTTCACTTTCTGAAATTCAAGAGCTATCTGAACAACAATTCTCAGATCCAGAATTGCGAGAAATTGCCAAGCAAAATGGAATAATATACCAGCCTGAAATTTCAGAGGCACTTCAACGTGTAATCCAAAGGGCCGCGATGCACGTTCAATCATCAGGCAAAAAAGACATACTTGGGGTTAATCTTTTAGTGGCACTTTTTAGCGAACAAGAAAGTTTTGTCAACTATCTTTTAAATTCTCATGGAATCGAAAAATTTGAGGTTGTAAAACTGATTGCTCATGGAATTGATAAGCCAGTTAATAGCGAAGCTTCAATTCACGATGATATTCGATCGACTTTAGGAGAAGAAAAACCTTTATCAAAGCAGAGTGCATTAGAAGAATATTGTTTAAATTTAAATCACGAAGTTGAAAAAAATCGCATTGATCCAATTATTGGAAGAACTGATGAGATTGAACGAGTGGCCCAAATTTTAAGTCGGAGACGAAAAAATAATCCACTATTAGTTGGAGAAGCTGGAGTTGGAAAAACGGCCATAGCCGAAGGGCTTGCATATCGAATAGTGAAAGGTGAAGTTCCTGATACTTTAAAAAATGCGACCGTTTTTAGTCTAGATTTGGCGAGTCTTCTTGCAGGCACAAAATACCGAGGGGACTTCGAGCAACGTTTAAAAAATGTCATGAAAGAACTAATGTCTTTTAAAGATGAAGGTAAAGGCGAGGCCATTCTTTTTATTGATGAGATCCACACAATCATGGGAGCAGGGGCCACGAGTGGAGGATCAATGGATGCATCGAACCTTTTAAAGCCAGCGCTCGGATCTGGTAAACTTCGCTGCATCGGAAGCACGACTTACGAAGAATATAGAAAATTTATTGAAAAAGATTCGGCCTTCAACCGTCGTATGCAAAAAGTTGATGTTAATGAACCTTCGATTGAAGATACCTACAAAATCCTTGTTGGTCTCAAGTCTAAATTTGAAGACCACCACAATGTTAAATATTCAAACTCCATCATCAAGCTAATTGTTGATTTGTCCCATAAACATATTACTGATAGAAAAAATCCCGATAAATCAATAGATGTCATGGATGAAGTTGGGGCGATGATTCGCATAATGCCTGAATCCAAAAGACATATAAATATCAGCAAAAAAGATATTGAGACAATCGTTGCGGCGATGGCCAAGATTCCTAAAATGTCAGTTGCTGGAGATGAAAGAGAAAAACTAAGAAGCCTTAAATCAAATTTAAAGCTTATGATTTTTGGCCAGGATCAAGCTGTCGACTTAGTGGCCGATGCTATTTTACTTTCAAGATCAGGGCTAGGACATGAGCAAAAACCAATAGGATCTTTTCTTTTTACCGGACCTACTGGAGTGGGAAAAACGGAACTAGCTCGTCAATTGGCCAGAGAGATGGGAGTTCATATTGAACGTTTTGACATGTCAGAATACATGGAAAAGCATTCTGTCGCCAAACTGATTGGAGCGCCTCCTGGATATGTTGGACACGAAACCGGAGGCATCTTAACAGATGTGATAAAGAAGCATCCGCACGCTGTTTTATTGCTAGATGAAATCGAAAAGGCCCATCCAGATATCTTCAATATTTTATTGCAAATTATGGATCATGGAACTCTCACCGATTCTCATGGGCGCTCAAGCGACTTTAGAAATGTTGTTCTTATCATGACTTCAAATGCAGGTGCCAAAGAAATGGAAGGAGGCTCAATTGGAATTAATAAAGAGGCCAATGCCCTCTCATTTAAACGAGATCAGAGGATTAAAGAGTTTTTTTCACCAGAATTTCGAAATAGATTGGATGCAATTGTTCACTTTAACAAACTTGGAACGGATCAGATCTTGAAAATTGTCGATAAATTCTTAATCCAACTTGAAACAAAGCTCGCTGAAAAGAATGTTGAGCTGAAAATTTCTGAATCTGCTCGATTATATCTCGCTAAAATTGGCTTTGATCCACAAATGGGCGCACGACCACTCGCTAGAATCATCGATACTGAGATCAAGAAGCCACTTTCTCATGAAATTCTTTTCGGGAAACTCGAAAAAGGCGGCGTTGTAATGGTCTCGTTGGATGATATTCACCAAAAAATCGTCTTCAATTTCCCAAATTAGGCATTTTTTTACCTCCAGAACATTTTATTTTCATAAAAGAGGAGCTGTGGCCCAGCTCCTCTCGATTTCGTTAAAAAAAAGTTTTCAAAATTTTTTGACTTGTGGAAAACGTCTGAAACATCGATGTACAAAGCATTTCATCGATTCGTAGAGAGCAAAAAAATGGCTTATTGAGTGCTCGAAGTGCGATTTAATGAAAAAAAAACTAAAGGAATAAAAAAATAATACGAAAAATAAAACATACATGTTACTTTTTGTTTGCACGAAAATAAAAAAATGTTTATTCTTAGTAAAAGAATAAAAACTTTTGGAGGGTTTTATGGCTGTTAAGAAAGCAACAAAGAAAGTAGCTACAAAAAAAGTAGCTAAGAAAGCAACAAAGAAAGTAGCGAAAAAAGCTACAAAGAAAGTAGCTGCTAAAAAAGCTACGAAAAAAGTGGCTAAAAAAGCTACGAAAAAAGTAGCTAAAAAAGCTACGAAAAAAGTTGCTGTTAAAGCTGCTGTTAAAGCTTAATTTTTTAAGCGAACTAGTTAAAAAAGGGACTTTCGGGTCCCTTTTTTATTTCTACCTGATCAAGAATTGTCTTTTATATCCATAACCTATCTATCTTTACGACCACTTTGATTTACTTCCCATATACAACCTGCTAAGTTCCAAAAACATTTTACAAACGAGAGTAGCTGGTAAGGCTTTTTAACAGGGTTATCTTATGGCAACAGGTCTTGGTACTAGAGGCGATGGTCCTCGCGAACAATCTATTATTGATCCAATAACTGGTGAACGAAAAATTATGATGGGTGATCTAGAGTTTCCTCCCCGCAAGGTTTGGATGAAGACTTTTGGATGCCAGATGAACTATCACGATTCAGATCGCATCGCTGCTCATCTTCAAGATCTCAATTTCTCCAAAACCGAAGAGCTTGAAGAAGCTGATCTGGTTTTATTTAACACTTGTGCAGTTCGAGACCTCTCAAATAACAAATTCTACTCACAGCTTGGCGAGATAAAGCACGCAAAGAAAAAAAAGAATGGCCTAGTAGTTGGTATTGGAGGCTGCGTGGCCCAAACTGAGGGCAAAGAACTAGTCGCAAAATATAAACATCTCGATTTTGCTTTTGGAACTGACGTTATCGATACGATCAACGATATGGTCTTTCGCGTTTATGCGGGAGATTCAAAATTTACGATCAATTCCTGGGATCGAAGTGAAAATTTTTCAATTGAAACAAAGGTCAGTGGGGATTCACCACAAGCATTCGTAAACATCATTAAAGGCTGCAATAAGTATTGTACATACTGTATTGTTCCCTACACTAGGGGAAAAGAAAGATCGCGCCTGATGGAAGAAGTAGTCTCAGATGTGACGAAGCTGGTTAAGTATCAAGGTATTCAAGAGGTGACACTTTTGGGCCAAAACGTAAATTCTTACGGAAAAGAAAATGGTGAGAGTTTGGCGATGCTGATCACTGAACTTGATAAAATAGATGGTCTGGAAATTATCAGGTACACCACATCACATCCATATGATGTTAGCGATGAGTTGATTGCGGTTCATGGATCTTCTAAAAAACTATCAAAACATTTACATTTACCTGTTCAGTCTGGATCGGCAACGGTTTTAGAAAGAATGCATAGAGAATATACACCAGAGCATTATCTTGGATTGCTGGCCAAACTTCGAGCGGCCCAACCAGAAATTGTTCTTTCAACTGATATTATTGCAGGTTTTGTTAACGAAACAGATGAAGAGCATAAGGCCACACTCGATTTATTAGATCGGGCCCAGTTTGATTTTATTTATTCTTA
>JAURXW010000239.1 GCA_030654205.1 Bacteriovorax sp. | reverse complement strand
TAAGAATAATGCCTGGAATAAAAGTATTTTTTTATAACGAATTTCAATCATGACCTATAACTCTGTAACCAATTCCTCGAATTGTTTCAATAATCGCGGCATATTCACCAAGCTTTTTTCGAAGTCCAAAGATATGAGTGTCGATTGTTCTATCTGTGACATGCACTGGGCCGTCTTGAATATATTCTACCAACTGGTTACGAGTGAGAACTTTCCCGGGAGAAAGAAGAAAGCAGCAAAGGATTTTATATTCCGAGAGGGTAAGTTCTAGAATTTGATTTTCAATCCAAACCTTACATTGATCCATGTCTAAAACGAGCTCTTTATGTCTAAGAATATTTTTATTTTCTTCTGTTCGATTACTGAGTTGTCTTCTTCTTAATAAAGATCTAACTCTTGCAACAAGAATTGCCTGATCAAACGGTTTTGTCATATAATCATCGGCACCAGCATCTAATCCTTCTACAATTTGCTCCGGTGTACTAAGAGCTGTCAGCATCAAGATGGGGGTTGTTTTAGTTGTATTATAAAAACGAATAAATTTAGTAATTTCCAGACCATTTACTGATGGTAACATGCGATCAATAATAAACAGCTCAACATTTTTTGATTCGCTACTTTGAATATAATCCAAAGCTTTTTTCCCGTCATAAAAGGGGATTGTTTTAAATCCAAAACTTGTGATTTGAGATTGAATTAATTCACTAATTTCTTGCTCATCTTCAATGATGACAATTTTTCCAGCGTCCATGTCATTAGTCCTTTTTTCCAGTTTTAAATTCAGGATTATGTCGAATGTCTGATCCTGATTCTAAAAATATTACATCTTCAGCAATGTTTTTAGCATGATCACCTATTCTTTCAAGATTTTTAGAAATCTTTATAATATTATAACCTTCATCAAATCCCATTTCATTATTTTTTATTAAATTTACATGATGTCTTACAATATTCTGATTGAGAAGATTAATTTCTTGATCGTATTCGATTACATCTGTGGCCAATTTTATATTACTTCTTACAAAAGAATCGAGTGCATTTTTCACCATTATATTTACTTCTAGGGCCATGTTTTTAATTTGGAGAATTTCTTTTCCAATCGACATATATTGGCGCTTAATTTTAAGCGACTGATCTCCCATACGCTCTAAATCAGCATTGATTTTCATGACGGCTATTGCAGTTCTTAAATCTTTTGCCGCTGGACTTTTTAGAGCAATATATTTAAAACAAGCATCATCAATAAGCATGTGAAACTCATTAATTTTTCTCTCTAATTCAAAAATTTCTTCCATACTTTTATCAAGATTTAGTGCGCCTGATAATGAAGCTTCGACTAAGCTTGCCATTTTTAATACATGATCTCTTAAATCTTTAGGTGATATTTCCATATTATCCTCGCAAAAAAAGTGCTTTTTTTAATTTAACCGAAACGCCCTGAGATATAGTCTTCAGTTTGCTTTTCTTTTGGGTTCGTAAATATATCTGAACTCAAACCGTGCTCAATCATCTTACCGTATACAAAAAACGAAGTATAATCTGAAATTCTAGCGGCCTGCTGCATGTTGTGAGTCACAATTATAACAGTGTAATCGCGTTTTATTTCGTTCATTAGTTCTTCAATTTTTGCTGTTGCTATTGGATCTAGCGCAGAAGTGGGCTCGTCCATTAAAAGTACAGGGGGATTAATGGCCAAGGCCCGTGCTATACATAGGCGTTGTTGTTGGCCTCCAGATAAAGATGTTCCAAGCGAATTAAGTTTATCTTTTACTTCTTCCCACAGGGCCGCTTTTTTTAAGCATGTTTCCGCGACTTCCATTAATATTGATCTTTTGGTAATTCCTTGCAGCCTAAGACCTATAACAACGTTATCTAAGATACTAAGTGAAGGGAATGGATTTGGCTTTTGAAAAACCATTCCAATTCTTTTTCTTACGTCCACAACATCTATTTTTTTATCATAAATATTTTTGCCCTCAAGTAAAACTTCTCCACTAACTCGTGTACCTTCTATTTCTTCATGAATTCGATTGAGGCATCTGAGATAGGTTGATTTACCACATCCCGAAGGTCCTATGATTGCGTTGATTGTTCGTTCACAGTATTTAACGTTGATGCCTTTGACGGCTTGAAAATCACCAAACCAAGCCTCGAGATTTTTTGCCTCTAAAATAATTTTATCCGAATGTATTGAATTAGACATATATTAGTATCCTTTTTTATCTTTTATTTTTGTAAGTACAAATCTGGCAAAAAGATTCATTGTTAGTATTAAAACCATTAAAACAAAAGCGCCTGCCCATGCTTGTCTTTGCCAATCTTTAAATGGTGAAATCGCATAAGTATAAATTTGAACGGGGAGAGTTGCCATAGGCTCTTTTAAATTAAAGCTTAAATACATATTTCCAAAAGCAGTAAAGAGTAGAGGTGCTGTTTCTCCTGCTGCTCTTGAAATAGCTAAAATAATCCCGGTGAGTAGATTTGAAACACTGCCTTTTAAAATAATAAATAGTATTACTTTCCATCTTGGAAGACCAAGAGCAAGGCCGGCTTCACGTATATGGTTAGGAACTAATTTTAATATTTCTTCTGAAGTTTTAATAATAATCGGAAGCATAATAATACTTAATGCAACACCACCGGCTAGCGCGGAAAAGCTTTTTAAGGGAACAACTACCATCAAATAGGCAAATATCCCGATAACAATTGAGGGAATACCACTCATTAAATCGACAGTTAATTTTAATGTTTTTGACAATTTACTTTTAGAAAATTCACATAAATAAATACCGCAAGTCACACCAATTGGAACTGCAATGAGTGCTCCTAACATTACGATATAAATTGTTCCTAGTATTGCGTGTTTCATCCCGCCGCCAATTTCGCCGACCGGTTTTGGTATTTCGGTAAAAAAACTTAAATTCAAAGAACTTACACCTTGGATAAAAACAAATTGAATAATCATGAATAAGGGAACGAGTACAACAACGGCACTCAATATGATTGTTGCTTTGAAAAGACGATTTTTTATGGCCCTGACGAGCCTATAATTTAATTTCACGTTCATCCTATTTTAGAAAAGTTTTTCACAATACTTTTTGCAAAAAGATTGGACAGGAAAGTAATAAAAAACAATAAAAGTGCAATATAGCATAAAGAGGCGACATGTAATGGAGAGCTGGCATCGGTATATTCATTGGCCATCACAGACGCCATTGTTGCAGCTGGAGCAAAAATGGATTTAGAAATAAGTGGAGAATTTCCAATAAGCATTGTTACGGCCATTGTTTCACCAAGAGCACGCCCTAATCCCAAAACAACTGCACTGCTAATTCCTGATACTGAAGGAGTTAATACGGCCATTTTTATCATTTCATATTTTGTTGAGCCTAGTGCGTAGGAAGCTTCTTTTTGATGTGCAGGAATTAATTCAAAAATTGAGCGGCATATTGATGATATGGTTGGAACAATCATTATTGCCAGAACAAGGGAAGCGGTAATAATGCCAATGCCAAAACTTGGACCTTCAAAAAATGGAATATAACCAAAATAAGTTTTTAAAAAAGGAGCGAGTGTTAGTTTTACAAAAGGTGATAAATAAAAAATTCCCCAAAGTCCAAAAACAATTGAAGGAATTGCAGCTACCATTTCAACTAATAAAGAAATTATTCTTGAAATACTTTTGGGAAGATATTCTGAAATAAAAAGTGCCACCAAAATGCTAACCGGTGTAGCAATTAAAACTGCAATAAAAGAAGTTACCAACGTTCCAAATATAAATGGTAAGGCTCCGTATTGATCTTCGACTGGATTCCATTCTTTTTTAACAATAAAGCTCAGACCATTATGAGTAATCGAAGGCCAGGCAGCTTTTAATAAAACATACATTATAAAAAGAAGCAGTCCTATGACCGTGAGAGAGATAAATCTCAGAGCATAAAATAAGACAGCATCTTGAGTCTTGGAATTCAATTTTAACATGCAGCTATAATCGACAATTTTGCTCAAAAATTAAAGGGTGAATTGTTAGGATTTTGTTAAGATTATAGGGGAAAGGTGCTTTCCCCTGATGTCTGCTCAATTAATGGGCAGTTTGCGTAACATAAAGGCGAAAACTTTTATCTTTAGAGCGACGGATGGTGCATTTGCCACCTTCTTTGCTCTCAACCAGGAATTCGTAAAACTCTGGTAAGGTATCTGCAACTTCAAGAACTGATTTTCCCTCATGTTCTCCAAAATCTACATAAACCAAATCTTCTGCAATGATACCTGTCAGTGGACTTATATCCGGATTCGCCATTATTTCCCTCCCTAGAATTAATTGGTAAACTCATTACAAATTGTTTCATGTCTGATTACGCTTTGAAAAGAAGTTTATGCAGGAGGGAATTACTCCAATATTGGACTAAAGATTTTTGCTCTTTTACAGAGTTCGAAAAAAGTTTTTAAAATAAAAAACAATCAATTTGAATTCCTGCGGATACTGCTCACCTATAAGTAAGCGAATAAGATCTAAACTTTTATAAAGTGATTCTGCTTTTCTAAATGGTCTATCGGTGATCATGGCGGCGACAGTATCCATTACCGAAATCATCATAGTTTCAAAGCCGAATATGGTATTAGGATCATCTTTATCAGCAAGATTGAGCTGGTTTGTGAGTGTGCTGTAAATATGATGATTTTCGATAATCTTTAAATGATTGGGAGGAAGCGGAACCCGTCCTTTTAAAATATTAACTGATAACTGAGGATGACTGGCCAGCAGTTTTTTATCTTCATCATCAAGATTAATTTGATTGTATTTATCCACCGGAATAGCAGACATGCCTATATCTTTTAAATAGCTAGTTAGAAAAAATAATTCAATATCTTTATCAATATATAGACGAGAATTTTTCATGACTCCTAGTAAAAATAAAGTTGATAAAAATGGTTGTGCAAATATATAATGGTGACCCTGTTTAATAAATTCTTTATAAAGCGCTTCGTGAATCTGGGGTTTATTAAAAAGAAAGGTGGCTAAGTTTTTTGCACTCTGAACTTGTAGGCCTAAAAGATTGTCGTCGGTTGGATCTTCATACAAATAGCCCAAGTTAAGAGTTAACAAGTTTGTTTGAAGTCTGGCTTTTTCTAGTGGATTTCCAATAGAGAGAGAGCGAGTCACATTTCTCAAATTTTCTTGCTGAGCAAATCGTAAAAGGCTTCGATCGTCTTCCATCACAAAAAGATTGGCTAATTTCTTATGAAGTAATTCCTTAAGTAAGGTATTTGAGATTTCGGCTTTTTTATATAAAACTACTTTAAAAAGCCCATCCACTTGACCATAGATATCACATGGAGACTCTGCAATAAAAAAAATTTCTCTAAAAGAAATTGGAGTAAGTTTAAAGTTCAATGAATTTTGTTCAAGAATATCAAAGGGATTCTTCATATATTGATTATATCAGAGTTTGGCTAATTGAGTTCAATATGTGCCACAAAAAAGACACATTTTTTGGTTTTTTTGAGGATTCCGAAATGGACAATAAAAAGAATGATTTCAACTATATTTAGAAAAAACAAAAAAATTCTCCAAGAGAGTAGGCCAGGTGGATATTATAGGATTCAGATAGAGTTTTTGACAGATTTTCTCGGAGGATCGATTATGAGTACTGGACCAATAATGCGCTCGCTGTCTCTAAAAGATTATTTAGGCTCAAGAGACTTAACAGAGCACTTAAAATTGACGAGTGAGCTTACTTTTCACTGGGCCAATTGGGATCAAACTTGCCTTGCCCAAAGAAAACATTATAAAAATTTCAATAATAATTTTCACTTAATTAGACTAAATCAAACTCTTCAAGAGTTAAAACAAAAACCAGTCTGGCTATGTAATAAAATAAAGGTAATGAAGAGCGATTTATATTCGCTTTATGAATCATACTTGGATAGTCGTTTGCGATTAACTTGGTTTGAAAGAAAAGATGAAATTCTATTTTCTTTTGAAGGCGAGCAGGGGCCATATTATACGCTCACCTCAATGAAATGGTTAGATAATGAATTGTATTCACAATTTGTAATGAGGAAAATCCTTCTTGAACAATATACATTAAGATCATTTAGATTGAATGCAAATATTCCCTTGGTATTTAAATTAGACAATGATGTGCACGAGTATGAAGATAAAGTTCAAATTCATCAATTGTCGGAAGTTGGTTTTATTTTTAAAATTAAGGACAAAAACTTTCTTAATAAAATAAAAAACTCTGCTACGCTAGAACTCAAAATTCCTGTGCGCCACTACAAAAGAGTCGGCATGATGAATGTTGAGGATACTTTTAAAAACTTGGACGAGCATCAGCAAGTTCTTAGCAGTGATCAAATGTTATTTAAGTTAGAATCGCGAATTATAAATTTTTATGGAAATATGAACAACGCTAAACGAAGTTCAGAAGAGGAATTTTATATTTTTGCTCGTTATGAGGATCTAATACCTCATGGACATGAAACTGAATTGAAAAAAATATTTGCCCCCTTAGTCGAAAAAACAAAAAATTACTTTGCAACTAGCTTGGAAGAGTTTGAAGTAGATAAAAACATTGAAAAGATTGCATAATGAAAATAATTTATCAATATTGCAAAAGTAAGCGTTCTCCACCTAGTATTTGAAAAAGTGATTGAATTTCATCAGGTGTTATTGCAGTAAGGGTCGTATTAAAAATATCTTGAATATTACACCCCGTTACGAATTTCTGGATAATAATCCATTGGTTTATTGTTAAAATATAAGTTTTAACCTGAGTGCCATTTTTACTCATTAAGAGATGTTGAGGTTTGTCAAAATCAAGTTGAGCCTCTTCATCACTATGTGTTTTGTCTTTTAAGTTAAACAGGTCACTGATCATGTAATTATAATTAAGCACTCGCGTAGAATTCACCATTTTGACAAAGGCCTGGTCAATTGTTAGTAAGTTCTTCAACGCTTCACCATCAAGTCCTTCATCTTGTTTAAGATGAAACACTTCGCGATAGAGCCATTCGAAGTTGGCGAGTTCAGGTAAAATAATATATTCATCACTTAGAGGATGCGTTGTTAGGAAAAAACTTAAATGATTACCATAGTTATCTAAGTTGGAAAAATTGGACGAATAAATTTTAATATAATCAGATGCCAGATGAAAAAAATCGTCGTCTCCAATAATAAAATGTATTGCACGGTAGGTATTTTTTAGTGCCTCAGTCAGTCTTGCCTGGTAATCTTCTTGATAAACACCAAGAGCATTATGAGGACTTAGTTTACTCCCGAGTCGGAATTGTGAAACGATTTCTACTTGGTCAACAGAGTTTGGTGTTCTAATCAGATTTACAATTTTTTGATTAAATGTTTTTTGGTCCATATATTTCAAGTCTCTAAAGATTCATTAATGTTTTAATTTGATTTTCCAGGATTTCAAAAGACGGTATATCTTCATCCCATTCATAGAGAGTCGGAATATTTTTTTTTATTTTTAAAACTTTTTTGTAAAGCTCAACGAGCTCAGGATAAAGTGGATTAGAGTGTGTATCAAAATAAAATCCATCTCTTTCTCTAAACCCCGCCAAGTGTAATTCTTTGACTCTTTCAAATGGAATTGCATTGAGGAAATCATCAGAATCAAATTGATGGTTATATGAATTTACAAAAATATTATTTAAATCTAATAGAAGATTGCAGTCTGTTTTTTTAGTCAGTTCGGCTATGAAATCCCATTCGGTCATGGTTGAAGCCTGATAATTAAAATAGGCCGAGAGATTTTCAAATGCGAGAGTTCTGCCTAGAAAATTTTGAACTTTATCGATGCGCTCACTAAGATGGTTTAAATTTTCTTGAGTATAAGCAACTGGTAATAAATTGTGAGTATTATTATTTTGTAATCCTGTGAAGCATAAGTGATCAGAAACGATAAATGGTTCAATCTCATTATAAAATTTTTTTAAATCATGCAAATAAGCCCAATCGAAATCTTCATAGGACGCTATTGATAAGGAAACTCCATGGCAGGAAATGGGGTAGTCAGCTCTGAGCGTTTCTAGGATTTGTCGAGGTCGCCCACGCGTTTGAAAATAATTTTCACTGATAACTTCAAACCACCCTGCTGAAGTGGCCGGTTGAAGCTCTAAATAGCTGTAGTGCGGACTTCTAAGTCCTAAGCCAAAAATATTGGTCAATTTACTAGTTTTTGGTATTTTCATCAATTGTATTTTTTCAGAGGTTTAGCAGCACGGCAATCAGTAATTAACCGATAAAAAGACTAAAGTATTATCATGAAAGAGCCGATAGGTTAATTACATAGTTAATGTCCAGTACACGAGGGAGGTAGTCTCATGGGAGATAAGAACGATGGTAAGGCAAAGCATGGTAAGAAGCTTACGACGAAAGAGAAAAAAGCTCAAAATCATTTGAAACTGATGCAAGGATCGAAAGATCGAAATGCAACAACAGCAACAAATACGGTTGCAGTTGTAGCTCAGAACAAAGACAAAAAAGCAGCTTAATTTCCATTCTTTAATTGAAGGCCGATTTGTGGAAGTCGGCCTTTAATTAATTTTTCAAAAATGACTCACACTATTTGTAATTTTTTATGAACTATAATTTCTTCAGGTGTAAGCCTGCACTGATAAACCAAAATTTCTACTCCAAAGTCTAGGGCTTGCTTAAGTAACTGGCAATAAACTTCATCGATAGTATTTTCTATTTTAAAAAAAGAGCAATCTTCTCTTTGAACTATAAAAAGCATCACTGCTCGTATTCCTTTATCTTTTAAATCCATTAATTCCCGTAAATGTTTCTGTCCTCTGAGGGTTTTAGAGTCAGGGAATAAGCATTGCTCTTGATCGTTAACTAATGTGACGTTTTTGACTTCAACAAAGCATTGATCCAATGGACCATTTGAGAGAAGAATATCGATTCGACTTTGGCCTATTTTAACTTCAGCTTTAAAATCAGAGTAGCCTTGAAGCTCTTTGATAGTTCCATTGATAATGGCTTCTTGGGCCAACTTGTTTGTTAAGTTTGTATTAATACCTATCCAGGTTTTACCATTGGAGATCATTTCAAAACTATAGGCAAGCTTTCTTGTTGGAGAATTATGAAAGCTTATAAGGGCCGGCCAATTTTCACCGAGACAATTAATCATCGAACCCGTATTGGCTGTATGAGCAGTAATAACAATATCTGATAGTTTAATATCTGCAAAAAAGCGTTTATACCTTTTTAAAAAAACACCGGAAATAAGAGGAGTTGGAAATTTCATAATGGGTGACTGTTTTGGTAGAGGTGAAGAATCATTCAAGAGTCATTTTATATAATATAATTAAAACTATTTCATTAAAAATGTTAAAATTTATAAAAAGATCACTATTGGGGATATCAGATGAGCAAAACGCTTATAGTTTCAGATAATGAAATTTTAAATCAGCTATATATTATAAATCTCGAAGTTTATTGTGGAACAGAAGTTACACTAGTTCTTAATGCGGAACGAGGAATTGAATTAATTGAAAAGGGAGACAAGTTTGAATTAATTATTACTATGAGCATGATTAATGGTGTCGATGTAGCAGCTTTTATCTTTGATTATTTATCAAAAAATAATTCGAAAGTGCCTTTAGTGGTTATTGGAAGTCCTAATAAAGAACTTCCAAATATCGTAATTGTACAAAGTTCATATCATCTCCAAAATCTATTGCGATCTTGTGCTGATATTTTGGGTGTCACTTCTAAATCAATGGCATCACTTTTATTACCAGAATACTACTCAGTCGATATTAAGTTTTTATTAAATCTTGGAATTGCTCCATGCCAGGTTTTTTTACAAATTAAAAAAAGCAATGAAGAAATAAGTTATGCGATGATTGCAAAAAAAGGGAGTAATACAACTGAAGTTTTGAAGAATTTTATTTCTGAAGGTGTGGCAAGTCTTTATATTAATAAATTAGATCGTTTATTGGTAATAAATCAAATATCAAAAGTTTTATGCGATTTTTTGAAAAGTACAGAGGACTTAAGTGTTGTAGAAAAGTCACAAGTTCTTGAGGTCGGATTTGAGTTTGTAGCTTCT
>JAURXW010000222.1 GCA_030654205.1 Bacteriovorax sp. | reverse complement strand
AAGGCACTACATACATGGTAAATTAAATGGATATCAAACTGAATTTGATGCCGATGATAAAAAAATGATTGAAACAAATTATAAGGATGACAAAAAAGATGGACTAGTAACATTATGGGAAAATGAAAGAAAAACACAAGAAAAAAACTACAAAAATGGGAAGCAGGATGGATTAACTATTAGTTGGGATAAAAATGGCAAAAAAAGCAGGGTGTCCAACTGGAAAGAAGGAAAAGAAGACGGACTTATAACGGTGTGGCTTGATGATGGAAATATAATTGAAACATTTTACAAAAATGGGAAAGAAATTGAAAAAGATGAAGACATTGCAAAAGCAATCAAAACAGGGAAAGTAGTGCAATATTATCCAAATGGGGGTATACGCATCGAAAAGAACTACACAAATGGAAAACTAGATGGAATAATTACTTTGTGGTATGAAAACGGAAATAAAAAATCTGAACTTAATTATAAGAATGGAAAAGAAGACGGCCTATATACTTACTGGGATGAAAAAGGAAATAAAGTTGGTGAAATAAACCACAAAGATGAAGTTATAGTTAATAACACTGAACACAAATCAAGTGAAGTAATGCAAGAAATAAAAAGTCGTTGTCAAGCTCAAATGGGTGAACATGGGGCGGCAATAGTAAAAGCATGTGTAGATCAAGATTTAGAGGCTCTTCCAGTAATATCAACATACTTGGAAAGCCATAATTCTATTATTACAAGATGTCTTAATACAATGAAAGAACATGGGTATGCAATTGTTAAAGCATGTGCAGAACAAGACATTAAAGCAGAAAATGAGCTGCGAAACTATTAACTATTTGTTAAACATGAACGGTATTTATATTTTTAAAAATGGTGTACCGGCACAAGTTGGGGTTAATTAACCCCTTAAAGAAATCAGCAGAGAATGCTAACAAAGCATTGCAGCGAATAAGCCGCTGAATACGGCGTTAGGCTAAATACTGACCCGCTATCTAACCAATTATTTTTATGGGACAAACCAAGAGAAGAATTGACAGAGAAACTGAACACGGTTATACCAGTATTGATAGTCGTATTTGTAATCACTGCGTCAGTGATAGGCATATAAAACAATTTATAAAAGGAATAGGCGAAAAATCCAAATGTGATTATTGTGAGAAAAATAGAGCAAAAACAGTTGAATTTAATAAATTTATAGAGTTCTTTCTGGAACACGTTGATAGTCTATATAGTGATCCTCTTGAAGTGCTTGTTAATTTTGAAGACGGCGAAACTTTTGGCATATCTGAATTGTTAGACGATATTGATTTAACCGAGCAAGAATCCTTACGGAACGATGTCGAATATTCTTTAAGTGACCGTGAATGGTGTGAAACACCCTATTATCACTATGAAGAATCTGAAGCTTTGAACGCCGGTTGGGAAAAGTTCGCTGCGGTTGTCAAACGGAATAGATATACTTTTCATCAACTTGATGATGAACACTTTTATGAACCAATACGTCCCAGTGCCTTTTTACCCGCATTAAGTCATGTTATCTCGCGAATAGGTTTGTATAAAACGCTAACTAAAGGCACGTCTTTATATCGTGTCAGAATTGAGAAAAAAAATGAAAAATTTACAAAAGCATCAGAGTTAGCGTCTCCACCAGCAAATAAAGCAATTTATCCAAATAGAATGAGTCCCTCTGGAATTCCAATGTTTTATGGAGCTTTCGATATAGGAACAGCCATAAAAGAAACGTATTCAGGTAATAAAGAACATATTGCTACAATTGCTAAATTCAAGTTTTTAAAAGATATTATTTTAGTTGACCTAAGTAAAATTCCACCATATTTAGATTTTTTTGAAGATGCTGATTACAATAATCAACAAATTGAATTTCTGAATGATTTTGTAAAAGCTATTTCAGCTCCAATTGATAGAGACGGTCGTGAGCATGTTGAATATGTTCCTACGCAAATCATAACGGAGCATCTTCGTTATGTTCATCATAAAATGAACGATAATGAAGAAATCCTCGGCCTTATTTATCCAAGCTCAAAATCAAATGGAAAAAAGTCAGTTGTGATATTTTGCGAAAATGAACATTGTGTTGAAAAAGGTGATGGAAAAGAAGATAGTTTTTTTGAGCTTGAATTACCTTTAAGAAGAGTCAATCCCCAATCCTTTATTTAATGGTGTTCTGACAGTTTTAGAATCACATCTGCCGTCCAGTCAAAGCAGATGTCGGTCTCTTCCTGGCAAATTGTCGAACTTCATTCTAACACATTCATCGCCGTAAAGCGGCCAGTCGCGACCGTCTCTTGATGGCCGATTGGGTGAGGTCGCCAACGGCTGCTTTGTAGGTCTCTAGTTTACAGACCCTGGATTGGCTGACTGCCCGGTTTGGATAAACGCGACAGGCTGGAATGGGTCGTTGGCTGTCAGTCCAGGCTTCATTTAAATCGACAATTCTCCCAAAGATGGGTATTAAGTGGCTCCCCATTGCCATTGGTGATGAGGAAGAAAATTCTAAGAATAGCAACGGTAATAAATAACTACAGAGTCTTG
>JAURXW010000194.1 GCA_030654205.1 Bacteriovorax sp. | reverse complement strand
AAAGATCTACCAACGGCCATTTCTATTTTGGTGGTTTTGGTTGTTACTTTGTCCATTATTATTCAAAAAAACATACCTAGATCTTTTTTTAAAATTATTTTACTCGTTATTTCTTTAGGACTTATCAAGTACCTATTTACAACTTTTCTCGTTACTGAAGCTGGTGTTTCCTTGGTCCTTATCTTGTCGGCCCTTAAGTTATGGGAGCTTGAAACTGAAAATGATCATTTTAATATGTTTCTTATTTTGGCCTTACTTGAATGTTGTCTTTTTTTATTGAATCCGAGTTTTATTGTTTTTCTTTTTGGATTATTAAAAATGCTCATATTTTTTTATTTTATTTTAAAAATAAGAAACTATGACCTCGCTCTATTAAGCGGAAAACGCTTGATCTATTTAATGGCCCCTTCAATACTGCTTGCTCTAGCTTTGTTTTACACTTTTCCAAGATTTACGCAGGGATTTATTTCTCCGGTGAATAACAATCTTCTATTTTCAGGTACAGATACCCAACTTCCATTTAAAAACCTAGGGCCTCTGAATCTTTCTTCCAAAGTTGTTTTCAAAGTATATGGATTAAGCAATCAACAATTTCCAATCCCTATGCTTTATTGGCGCCAAAGTATTCTGTGGGATTACAAACAAGATGAATGGCGCGCTGGATATCTAAATCTTAAATCGGAACAAGTTAAAACACCTACTCCGACTGCTAATTATTCGATTAGCCTAATTCAAGACTACAATGAATTTTTGCCGGTTTTGGATGGAACATCACGATTAAGTAAAAGCAGTTTGGATTTTATTTTTTTCAGTGAAAATAGCTTCAAACTTAAAAATATAACCCGCTCACCGGTTAACTACGAAGTGATGACAAGTTTTAAATTTATTCCAAAAAACTATACACCCCTTATGGAAAAAAAAGGGTTGCGTATACCGCTTGAGCAAAAAGAATTTATTGCCAAACTTATTTTGGGAAATAACTTTGGTCAACCTAACATATCTGATCAAACTAAGTTTTTGCTTCTTATTGATTTTTTTAAAAATCGAAAATATGAATATTCTCTTTCTCCTCCTAAATATAATTCTCTAATCGAATTTATTCTCTCTGGAAAAGCTGGCTATTGCAGCCACTTTGCATCGGCTTTTGCCTATATGGCCCGAACGATTGACCTGCCTTCTAGAATTATTTCTGGTTATCAAGGAGGGGAGATTAACCCATTCGATCAGTCATTGATCATTCGTGAAATGGACGGACATGTTTGGGTAGAAATATATTTAAAAAACATAGGATGGCAAAAATTTGATCCGACTTCAGTCGTGGCTCCTGGTAGAACCGAGATGGGGGCAAATGCTTTTCACGATTCCCTTTCGCCATTTATAAATTTGTATCTTTACCAATTGCCTAAAAGCTTATTTCGATTTAAGGTCATTGATCGTTTTTCCCTCTGGTTAGATTATTTAAATTCATATTTTAATACTAATGTTTTAAATTTTGATAAGGACAGACAACAACAATTTTTAAATATTTTTTTTCCAAAATCATTTTCCCTTGGTTGGCTTTTTGTCATTATTCTAACTAGTTCTATGCCTTTATTATGGCTTTTTTTTAATTGGATAAATAAAAAAACTCTTGATAAAAACGAAATACGTTATTTGAAATTCCTGGCACGCATGAAAAGAAATGGTGTTTTAAAACAAAAGGAAGAATCAGCATCTCAATTCCAGCAGAAATGTCTCCGAAATACTGATAATCTTGAGGATTATATCATTCAAGAGACCAACCATTATATTATGAGTTTTTACCAAAAACCATGAAGATAAAAATGCTAGTTGCATGAGCCTAACAAAGATTGTAGTTTGTCCGAAATATTCATTACACTAGGTTAGACACACATGCCCTCTAAAAAATCGCCCACAACTTTTGCGGAACTAAACTTAATTGAACCTCTTAAGCTCGCACTAACTGCCGCTGGTTATACTCACCCGACCCCAATACAGTCACAGGCTATTCCATCACTTCTAGAAGGAAGAGATTTATTAGGTTGCGCTCAAACTGGTACCGGAAAAACAGCTGCCTTCGCTTTACCCATTTTACACCGCTTGGTTGAATCTAATAAAAAAGCACTTCCAAGACATGCTCGCGTTCTGGTTTTAACCCCAACGAGAGAACTTGCAATCCAGGTAAATGAAAGCTTTTTAACCTATGCTAAAAATTTAAATTTAAAATTTGCAGTCGTTTTTGGTGGTGTTGGACAAGCGCCCCAAGTTAAAGCACTTTCTCAAGGCGTTGATGTCTTGGTCGCAACACCTGGTCGCTTAATGGATTTAATTGAACAAGGCTTCATTAAATTATCTTCGCTTGAAGTTTTTGTACTGGATGAAGCAGATCGCATGCTCGACATGGGATTCATTCATGATATTAAAAAAGTTTTAAAACTTCTTCCGGCCAAAAGACATAATCTTTTTTTCTCAGCAACTATGCCTCCCGATATTGAAAAACTTGCAAATTCAATATTAGTAAATCCCGTTCGAGTTGAAGTTACTCCAGTGTCTTCAACTGCAGAATTGATTTCACAATCAGTAATGTTTGTTGATCGTGAAAACAAGAGACCGTTGCTGAAACACATCTTACAGGACGCTCTCTTAACTCGAGTTATTGTTTTTTCTCGTACCAAACATGGTGCCAATAAAATCGTTGATTACTTAGCAATCGCAGGAATAATTGCCGAGGCGATTCATGGAAATAAATCACAAAGTGCAAGACAGCGCGCTTTAGAAAATTTTCGCTCAGGAAAAACTCGAGTTTTAATTGCGACGGACATAGCTGCTCGTGGAATTGATATTGATGATATCAGCCACGTTATTAATTATGATTTACCCAATGAAAGTGAGAGTTATGTACATCGTATAGGACGAACTGCAAGAGCAGGGGCTTCTGGTGTTGCAATTTCATTTTGTGACTCTGAAGAAAAAATATTTTTAAAAGATATCGAAAAACTTATCGGTAAACGAATTCCACTAGTTGATGACCAACCGTTTCACTCGCAAGTCGTAGTTGATAGTAAATTGTTATCCGCAGGCAAGGCCAAGACCTTAATTGATGGTAGAAATAATCGACCTAACAATGCGTTTAGACGAGGACCTCGCAAAAATTTTAAAAAGAATTAATAATATTAGGATTTTTAAGATTATAATGTTAGGGTGCAATAGAAATGTACGTCGTCTTTAAGATTAGTGGTCAGTTTGTTCGGCTCTCCTCTTTAGCGGCCCCAGCCTTAAGGAGGTAATTATGGGTAGAAAACTTTATGTCGGAAATCTTCCGTACTCAGCTAACGATCAATTATTAAGAGACAAATTCTCAGAAGTGGGAACTGTTGACTCTGCAAAAGTAATCACTGACCGTGATACTGGTAGATCAAAAGGTTTCGGATTTATCGAAATGTCATCAGAAGAAGAAGCTGAAGAAGCAATCAGCAAATTCAATGGTACAGATTACGATGGTCGCGCAATGACTGTATCTGAAGCAAAGCCAATGACTCCAAATGATTCACGTGGTGGATCTGGCGGCGGATCACGTGGTGGATTCGGCGGCGGAAATGGCGGCGGAAGAAACCGTTACTAAGTCTAAACCAATCAAAAATTAGTTTAAATAAAAAGAAGGTCATCGCAAGATGGCCTTTTTTTTACCTATTATGATTCACTTGATTCTTTCCAGTCCTTTAAGCTTTCAATCCCCAGCTCTCTAAAATTTATAATACTTCCCAAGTTTAAGTCGTATTGAAATAAAAGCTCTTTATTTGTTTTGGGTGCGGAGTTTTTCTCAACTTCTAAAAGCCAATTACGTAGAGCACTCATTCTCTGAATTGCTTCATCGAACTCGAGCTTGGTTAAAACTATAAAACCAGAATTAAACATACCAGCTGATTTTTTATTTCTAAGTTGCCTCGAGGTATTATCTGAAAAATTGGCAATAAATGGTAAGTTATCTCGAGTAATTAAAAAGTTTATTGTTGATTTTAAAATTTTAACTTCCAATAACTCTTCTGTGGGTTTTGAAATTATTTCAATGTTTTTATTTTTTACTAATTTTAGTAATTTTTCTTTAACGACTTCAATGTTTGCTAATTCTTGAAACGTAAAAAGTAGTTTAGAGATGTCACTTATTAGAATTTTTCCTTCGGCCCATACTAATAATTTTAAAATTGAACTAGAGACCAAGTCCCCTTTTAATTCTTCAATTGTTTCAAGATAGTCATCTTTCAACTGTGCGTGATGCATATTTTTATTTGTAGAAGTATCAAAGTTGCATTCCTTTTCAATCTTATCCAAAAAGTAATCTTGTATATTTCCAGAATTTGAATCTTTT